>CAVKUW010000081.1:6208-7314 GCA_963659815.1 Butyricicoccaceae bacterium | reverse complement strand
GCATCATCGTTCTTTGCTCCGATGTTCATGGTGTTTGCAGATTTTATTAGCCGTGAAAAGGCGGGGAAATTGTTATTTCTTGCGAGAGAAGGGCAATTTCTACAAAGATTATACAAAGAATATGTACAGGCATTCCACGTGCCTGAGATAGAAAATAGTTATTTTTATACTTCCAGACGTGCAGCAGGTGTTGCACAGATTCAGGGGATGAGTGATATTGAGCAACTTATACAGAATAATTACTCAGGAACGATAGGTGGTTTGCTTCGTGAACGACTTGGCTTGGAGGAAATCTGTGAAGATCCAATGCAGATTATACACATGCCACAGGATTTGCAGAAGGTTATGACCGTAATTCGAGATCATGAAGATGTTTGTATGAAGCATATTCAAGAAGAAAAGGCACGGTATGAGGAATACTATGCACAGGAAACAGCAGGATATGATTCGAAAAATATTTGTGTTGTGGATGTGGGATATGCAGGATCAATCCAATACTTCCTTATGCGTATGAGTAAACAACCAATCCGTGGTTGTTATCTGGCGACGGGGTATGAAGTGAAGCCACCAAAGCTTGGCGGAACCTGTGATAGTGTGTATACATTTAATGAATATCCGATGCTGAATGAGATTCAATTGTTTTTAGAGGCGGTGACTTCGGCAACACATGGTCAGGTCATTTGCATGGCAAAACAAAATGATGCGTATGTCCCGGTTATGAAAAAGTCAATTCCAAAAAGTTTGCAGGAATCTTTGAAGATGCAGGATGCGATTGTGGAATATATAACAAATTTTGCAGAACTTACAAGAGGATTGCAGGTGGAATTTGATAACTCTTTGGCAGAGAAAATGTTTGAGGAAATTGCAAAACCAGGAGCCCTGAGTCAGAAACTGGCAGACACATTTACGGTAAATGATGATTATACAACCGGAAATGGAGAGCGTATTTACGATGCAGAAAAGGGCATGTGGGTTGTAGATAGTAAATTATAAAAATGATTCAAACCAAAGAAAGAATTCAGAATTTTATATTATTTTTTACAGAATTGATTTGCTTGATAATATCTTTTTATGCGGCTGGAATAATTTGGTTGATAGGATATAAG
>CAVKUW010000081.1:0-6198 GCA_963659815.1 Butyricicoccaceae bacterium | reverse complement strand
AGTTACTCGTTTGCATTTAATGAATTAAATGGAAATATATTGTCTGTGCTCGTATCGTATCTGTTGCTTATCGTGATTGATACGGGGGCAGAGAATTTTACGAGCCGAGGGTACTTTGTAGAACTCAAAGAAGTAATTAAGAAATATATATTGTTTGCATGTATTATTGCTATTTATGAATTACTTCGAAGGAAAGAAGAGTTGTTCCCGCGAGGCGTGTACGTTATCATGTTCGTGCTTGTAATAGTGAGTGTGTATATCTGCCGTCTTATTATTAAGCGTGTTTTGATTAATCACAATAAAAGTGGGAATGCAATTCGTTTGATTGCGATTACGACGAAGGAACGTGCGGAGAGAAATTCTTCTCTTCGGGAGGATACGGCTGATTGGATGCGTAGGCTTGATTCGTTTGCGATTGTGGATCAGGATATGACAGGACAGGAAATCGGAGGTATTCCGGTGGTGGCGTCTGCGGAAACAGTTATGACATATATTCGTCAAGGTGTAGCAGATGAAGTATATATTGATATTGGCTATGATAGTGTGGAACACTTGCGCCCTATGATTCTGGAATTAGAAGATATGGGCGTAACCGTGCACATCAAGATAGATATCATGGATGCATTCAGTGATTTTGATGTGGCGTTTGGAAAACTGGGAGATTCTGTTGTTGCGACGTTTGCACATCGGCTGTATGCGTATAAAAAATTGTTTATTAAACGTTGTGCAGATATTGTGGGAAGCATTATTGGAATCATCATTATGAGTATTTGTATGATTTTTGTTGCGCCTGCTATTAAATTGGATTCGCCAGGACCAATCTTTTTTAAGCAAAAACGAGTTGGAAAAGGTGGAAGGTTTTTTTATATTTACAAATTTCGATCCATGTATGTGGATGCAGAGGAACGTAAGAAGGAACTTGCAGCTGAAAACGAGATGCAGGGACTGATGTTCAAGGTGACAGACGATACGCGCATTACAAAGGTTGGAAAGGTTCTGCGCAAGACAAGTATTGACGAATTACCACAGTTTATCAATGTTTTAAAGGGAGATATGAGTCTGGTAGGAACCAGACCACCGACGATTGATGAGTTTAAGCAATATGCGGGACATCATAAAAGAAGATTGACTATGAAGCCTGGAATTACAGGGATGTGGCAAGCATATGGGCGAAATACCGTTACGGATTTTGAAGATGTGGTCAAGATGGATTTACAATATATCGATAACTGGAGCTTATCACTTGACATCAAGATTTTGTTCAAAACAGTTTTCACTGTCTTGAAAGAAACGGGAAGATAGAAAGATATATAGTGAAAAGATGGTATATGAGATTATTTCGACAATAGTATTAATGATAGGTCTGCCTCTCCTTTTAGGAAGGCTAATTTCAAATGTCGCAGGTATTTTTCACAAAGATAAACTTGCTTCGTTTAGTTTCTCCTATGTAATGGGGCAGGTGCTTATGTGGGCAGTATTTCAGTTGGTATCGGTACCTTTGATTCTGACAAAGCAGAAATTGGTTGGTGTGACTGTTTTATGGCTGATTTTAATTTTTGCTATGCTTGTATTCTTTGTGTGGCGGATGCATTTGACACGTGAAGAGAAGAAAACAAAAAAATCGAACAACGAAGAATTGTCTGGATCGGAAAAAATTTGGTTGATAGTGTCTGCCATTTTGGCGGTCGGGCTAATAGGATATCAATGCTATAAATATATATTTGGTATGCATATTGACCAGGACGATTCCAGATTTGTTGTAAATGCAGTGGATGCATATAATACAGGTTCTATGTTCCTGACACATCCCGCGACAGGAATGCATGAAGGTACCTGGATTGGAGAAATGGTAAAAGATATTAGTTCACCGTGGTCTATATATTTGGCGATGCTGGCAAAGTTAATGCATGTTCATCCAACAATTCTGGCGCACACGGTGTATCCGGCGTTTCTTTTGTTGGCAGGGTATATGTCATATTATTTACTGGGGAATCTATTTACACATGAAAATAAAACGAAGAGTTTTTTGTTTGTGGCAGTTGTAGCAGCAGCCAATATGACATTTGGACAGTCTGTTTATAACCAGTCGTATTTTTCGTTGGTTCGAATCTGGCAGGGAAAAGCGGTTGTGGCATGCGTGATGATACCATTTCTTACCTACCTGCTGTTTCGACTGTATCATTATGCAGATAATAGGGGTGGATATCTTATACTGATACCAGCGGCGATGAGTATGTGCCTGATGTCCGGAATGGGAATCTTTTTTTCTGGCATTATGATTGGAGTATATGGAATCTGGTTTATGATAATAACAAAAAAATGGAAAAGAATCCCATATATTTTGTTGGCATGTATACCAACGATTATATATGGATTGTCATATGCGCTTGTAAAATAGATTTATGAATATGGAGAGCGTTCAATGGTACAGTGGATGCAAGATGTACAAAATTATATACAGAAATATATAAATGGAAGCCCTCTTGTATATTTCTATCTCGTAAGTTTGATATTTCTCTGCTTTCGAGGTAAGGAAAAGCGTCGAATGATAGTATATCCGTCCTTGCTTATCATGGTGGTAATTTTAAATCCGGTGCTGTATGGGCTTTTGTGGATGAAACTGATCACATATGCATTTTGGCGGATGTTATGGATGATTCCTGTAATTCCTGTGATTGCGTGTGCAGTTATTGAATTAGGATCATTGGTAAAAAAGGAATGGGTTTGCCCGGTCTTGACGATGCTGTTTATTGCCGTTTTGTTTATAACAGGAGACAATATATATAGTCAGCCTGGCGTATTTGTAAAGGCAGAAAATGCGTATAAAATACCAGAGGACAGTTGCGAGATCGCAGAGGAACTACTTGCATTAGAGGAAGAACCGGTGGTATTAGCACCTTCAAGCATATATTGTTATCTTCGTCAATATAACGGAAGAATCCATATGATCTATGGCAGAGATGCAGAGGGGTATATTAAACCAATTGAAGATGAAGAGATAAAAGAACTTATTCGTATGATGCGAGCGAATGGTGGCGATCCGGCGAGATTCACTGAGTTGGCCAGAAGTAAAGGCGTAAATCTGATCGTGTTGCCAGTGGACCATACATTTGGATTGGTTGAGGCGTTTGGATATGAAAAAGTAACAGAGATAAGAGGAATGTATATCTATCGGGATATACGGGAATAAAAGGAAAGTTAGGTATAAGTTGAAATATATTTAGAAATCTAGTAAAATAAGTCATTATTTGCAGAGATAAAATTGAGGGCGAAAAGAAAATAAGGAAAGGACTCCATCAATATGAATATTATTTTGTTATCTGGAGGAAGTGGAAAGAGGTTATGGCCACTCTCTAACGATGTAAGAAGTAAGCAGTTCGTGAAACTGTTCAAAGATGAGAATGGGGAATACGAGTCGATGGTACAGCGCGTGTACCGTCAGATTACAGCTGTAGATCAGGATGCGACTGTCACGATCGCGACAAGCAAATCACAGGCGAGTGCGATCAAGAATCAGCTGGGGGATAAAGCATCTATCTGTGTTGAGCCTTGCAGAAGAGATACATTCCCTGCAATCGCGCTTGCAGCAGCATATCTCTATGATGAGATGCATGTATCACGGGAAGAAAGCGTGGCAGTCTGCCCGGTAGATCCATATGTAGAGAATAGTTATTATGAGGCTGTTCAGAAGATGGGTGAACTTGTTGAGACAGGTGCTGCGAACCTGACTCTGATGGGAATTGAGCCGACTTATCCGAGTGAGAAGTATGGTTATATCATCCCGGAGAGCGGAGATGAAGTCAGTGCAGTTAAGGAATTCAAGGAGAAGCCAGATACAGAGACAGCGAAGAAATACCTCGCACAGCACGCGCTGTGGAACGGTGGCGTATTCGCATTTCGTCTGGGCTATCTGCTTGACAAAGCACATAGCATGATCGACTTCACGGATTACAGAGATCTCTATGCGAAGTATGATACCCTGACGAAGATCAGTTTCGACTATGCAGTTGTGGAGAAGGAAGAGAGTATCCAGGTGCTCCGCTATAACGGCGATTGGAAGGATGTCGGAACATGGAATATGATGGCGGAAGTTATGGCTGACCCGACGAAGGGGAATGTCATTCTGGATGATACATGTGAGAGCACACAGGTGGTCAATGAGCTTGCGATTCCAATCATCTGTATGGGATGCAAGGATATGGTGATCGCTGCAAGTGGCGACGGAATCCTTGTATCAGACAAGGAACGCAGTGGCTATATGAAGCCATACGTGGAGAAGCTTGATAATGCACCGAAGTACGAAGAGAAGTCATGGGGAACCTACGAGGTTATGGATGTAGAACCAGGATCTATGACCGTCAAAGTAACCATCCGCGCCGGTGAGAGCATGAGCTATCACAGCCATGACTATCGAAACGAAGTCTGGACAGTGGTAAGCGGAACCGGAACAGCATATGTGGAAGGTATGGAGCAGGAACTCAAGGCGGGCGATGTCGTGACGATTGCAGCAGGTTGCAAGCATATGGTTACAGCGAAGACGGATATCAGTATGATCGAAGTACAGCTCGGCGATGAAATCAGTGTGAGCGATAAGAAGAAATACGAGGTAGAATAGTATGGGAATCCTGAAATTGAAACCGGTCGGCAAGGATTACCTATGGGGCGGCGACCGGCTGAATACAGAGTATAAGAAGAATATTCCTTTATCCCCGCTTGCGGAGACGTGGGAATGTTCCGTACATCCAGATGGACCGAGTACAGTTGTGGGCGGAGTATACGACGGCATGACACTGGCGGAGGTTCTGGACGAACACCCGGAATATATGGGAACGAAGATTCCGAAAGGACAGGAATTCCCAATTCTGGTGAAGTTTATTGATGCGAAGAAAGATCTCTCCGTGCAGGTGCATCCGGATGATGCTTATGCGAGAGAATATGAGCATCAGAACGGCAAGACTGAGATGTGGTACGTGCTCGATGCAGAACCAGGTGCACATCTTATATATGGATTCGAACATCCGGTGACAGAGGAGATCCTGCGCCAGGCGGTGGAAGAAGGGACTCTGGACAAGCATCTGCATAAGCAGTATGTGAAGAAGGGCGATGTCGTGTTCGTACCGGCGGGAACCGTACATGGAATCGGAGCCGGAATTCTGGTAGC
Source organism: Butyricicoccaceae bacterium (assembly GCA_963659815.1). GTDB lineage: Bacteria > Bacillota > Clostridia > Lachnospirales > Lachnospiraceae > Coprococcus_C. Next base: position 1,037 of record CAVKUW010000081.1, on the reverse strand, counting down.
AGAGATCCAGGAGAGTTCGAATGTCACTTACCGGGTCTATGATTATAACCGTGTAGATAAGAATGGAAAGAAGCGGGAACTGCATTTTGACAAGGCGGTTCGTGTCATGAACATGGAAGCGCTGACTGAGAAACAGGAACCGTCCCGTATGGTACAGTATGAACCGGGATGTGCGAGAGAGATTCTGCGTACATGCAAGTATTTCGAGACGGAACGCATTCATGTGCAGCCGATCTGTGGGTTCGAGGTAAAGGATGCATCGTTCCAGGTAATCCTGTGTCTGGAGGGACATGGAATATTGCGTGATGGAGAAGGCAATCGGGTGTCCTTCGAGAAGGGGGATTGTCTGTTCCTGCCTGCAGGTAGTGGAAGATGCAGGATTCAGGGCAATACGGAAGTACTGAAGATCCGTTGCTAGATGAGCAATGCGAGAGAAACGAACAAGAATATAAGTATTCACAATTATAAATACTATAGGAATAAAGAATAAGGAGATTAAACGAAGATGAAGAAAGCACTTATTACAGGTATCACAGGACAGGATGGTTCTTACCTTGCAGAGTTTCTGCTTGAGAAGGGATACGAGGTACATGGTATTGTACGTCGTTCTTCCGTATCGACGACAGAACGTATCGATCATCTGATCGCAGCAAATTCCATCACATTGCATGATGGAGACCTGTCAGATTCTTCAAGTATCATCCGTATCGTGAATGAGGTACGTCCGGACGAGATCTACAACCTGGCTGCACAGAGCCATGTGGGTGTCAGTTTCGATGCAGCAGAGTACACGGGAGATGTAGATGCACTTGGCGTGCTCCGTATCCTTGAAGCAGTACACATGCTGGGACTCGATAAGACCTGTCGTATCTACCAGGCATCAACTTCTGAGTTATACGGAAAGGTGGAGGAATGTCCACAGAATGAGAAGACACCGTTCCATCCATACAGCCCATACGCAGTTGCAAAGCAGTATGGCTTCTGGATGATGAAGGAATACCGTGAAGCATACGGGATGTTCGCATGCAATGGTATCC
>CAVKUW010000080.1:0-2832 GCA_963659815.1 Butyricicoccaceae bacterium | reverse complement strand
TCCTCAATAGCCAGTGCATCCATCTTTCCTTGGGAGTTGGGAGTTGTCCGAAGACCCTGCTCCCATTTCCCACAGTCTAGACTTATGATATGGTTAGTATCATAGTGAATCACATTCACCGTATTATTCTGCTCGTTGTAAAATCCTCTTACCATTCTCATGACCATCCGCCTGCCTTTCTGTATCGCATCTCTGTTGCCATGTCCACCAGTTTGCTTTCCGGTTCCCCGGTAGCCTCCGCATTCAACATATCCGCCACCTGCTTCTGCTTATTCGGATAGAGATGTCCGTAGATATTCATGGTTGTATTCACCGAGTCGTGTCCCACTCGCTGTGCAATTACAAGAGGCTGCATCCCCTTCTCGATTAACAAAGCGATATGACTGTGGCGAAGATCATGAACCCGAATAGGCTTCAATTTCGCCAATTCCGTCTTCTGTTTCATCTTCTTCTGGATTGCCCTGTCCGTAATCGGAAAGATTCTCTCCTCCGGTGTCAATCCATACTGCCTGTCCAATAAGTTCTTCAATTCCTCCTGCAAAAACTTTGGAATGGTAATCTTACGATTGGAGCTCTCCGTTTTCGGCGGTGTAATATAATCCGTCTGATTTCTCCGGTAATACGTCTTGGAGATGCTCACCATTCCATTTTCAAAATCAATATCCTCACTTGTCAGTGCCAGCAGCTCTCCCACCCGGCAGCCAAGCCAGAACAACATCTGAAAGATAATCCTGTACATCTCCTCTTCCTCCGTAAAGCCCTGTATGAACTGTTCATACTCATCCTTTGTCCAGAAATTTAATTCCTTGGCATTTGCACGCCCCATCTTATCTACCTTCTTGCAGGGATTTTCTTTCAGTTGATAAAACCGCTCTGCATGATTGAAAAGGGCTGTTACCTGATTCTGTATCATCCTCAGATATGTTGGCTTATAGTCCTGATTTAAAAGTGCATTCTGCCACTTGATGATATCCACGGGAGTAATCTCATTCATCTGCTTCTCGCCAAAATAAGGAATAATCTTGGTTTCAAACAGTATCCGCTTCGTCATGATGGAACGCTCCTTCAGCCTCGGTGCCTTATCCTCGAAATACACCTCCACAAAGGAAGCAAACTTCATATCCATGCTGGCACTCTGTCTCTGCAAGAATTCCCGTTCCCACTGCTGGGCATCCTTCTTGGTGGCAAATCCACGCTTCATCTTGGACTTACTCTCACCGAGCCAGTCCTTATAGTTGCATTTGCAATACCAGGTGTTTCGTTTCTCGTCCTTATAAACCGGCATACTCATTACCTCTCTTTCTTTGTAGTCGCCACACCCGGACTGGCTCCGGGTATGGCACATTCAGTTATCAAAGTTCATCTATTGTGCTTCGCCAAATCCATAACACTTCTTCTCGAAGTATGCTCTCGGAACGGAACCGGCTTTCGTAAAATACCCCTGTGCTTTCAGTTCCTTATTCCATTCACGGATAACAGCATAAGCGGTTGATTCTGCAATATCTAAAAGTCCTGCGACTTCCTTTGCAGATAAATAGCGATTCGTCATTCTCCTTCCTCCTTTCCGTTAAAACTTATGTACTCGTTTGCACATGACTCTCACCTCCTGCTTAGTTGTAGTAACTATATTGTTACTGTTTTGATTATACAGTAACTTTTTCATTTCTGTCAGTAGAACAGCGAATTTTTTTCATCCGTTATGACAAACCATTCCATTTTATAAAATCTGTCACTCTATACATCCGGCTCTGCACTGTGCCCCGGAATATAGACTTTTGTAACTATACAAACACGATTTCATTTGCCATACAGTAACATTTATGTTATTGTATTATCAGAAACGATATTGTTACTCTATGAAGTTCGAAGGAGATACACGATGGCTATTGGTGAACGAATAAAACGAATCAGGAATTTCCGCAAACTGACGCAAGCCCAGCTCGGCGAGGCTGTCGGCTTATCCGATGTGCGCATCCGGCAGTATGAAATAGGCAACCGCACACCCAAGGAGGATATGATACAGGAGCTGGCAAAAGCCTTGGACTGTAATTATCGCTCCATCTGCGAGCCTTCCCTCTACGCAGCGGAAGATGTGATGTACGCTCTCTTTGAACTGGATGAACACTACGACATGAATTTATACGAGGTTGCAAATCCCGATGATCCTACGGAGAAGCACATCGCAGTCAGTTTTGATTATTCTTTGTTGGATGATTTCCTGAATACCTGGAAAAAGAAAAAAGAGGACTTAGCCTCCGGTAAAATTACCAAAGAAGAGTATTTTGAATGGAAGATTAACTGGCCTCACGCTGAAGATTAAACTGTTTTTTCAATATCAAGACTCTCTTGAGAGTCTTGCGCGCCAGATTCAGGTCGGCAACGCCGACATCATTCATTACTGAATCTGTGCGCATCCACTCTACACATATCTCGTCAGAGATATGTGTATCACGCGCGTATCACAAACCCATTTTGAGTGAAAAACTTGAAATGGGTTTCTTTTGCGTTCGCTAATCTTCTTTAGACAAAAAAGAACCGCAACTCCTCATAAAATGAGGAATTGCGGCTAATATTTAAGTCTCTATGATACGAAATCAAAGATTACTCAATGATAGTAGCAACACGGCCAGATCCTACAGTACGGCCACCTTCACGGATAGCGAATGTAAGACCCTGGCTCATAGCGATTGGGTGGATGAGCTCGATTGTCATCTCTACGTTATCACCAGGCATGCACATCTCTGTACCAGCTGGAAGGTTACATACACCAGTTACATCAGTTGTTCTGAAGTAGAACTGTGGACGATAGTTGTTGAAGAATGGTGTATGACG
>CAVKUW010000079.1:0-2296 GCA_963659815.1 Butyricicoccaceae bacterium | reverse complement strand
AATATGAATTTTTCAAGGTACTATAGAAATAGGGGCAAAGTTACTTATGGTTTTGACCCCAACATCATAACATCTATCAATAACATTTTTTACATGCTGTATATCCATAACTTTTGGCGGTTTCTAAGGAAACGTGTCTTGGGTTATTCATCTTGCTGCAATTAGGGTTGGAATGATATTTTGTACCGCCGTTGGTAGGAATCCAAACAAGATTGCTTCCAGTTTCTTCTGGAGGAATATTTGAACCAGAGGAACTGCCATTACCAGAGCTACTAGATGATCCGCTGTTATTACCGGAGGATGTAGATGAACCCGAAGGGGAGGAAACAGGCCCTTCGATATATCCTTTGGTAAAAGTGGATGTAACGCCATTATATGTATTGCTAGGAGCAGCTTCACCTTTTTGGACAAGCACAATCTGGATTGCCTCCAATCGTTTAGCACATGCAGAAGTACCGGAAGGTTCTCCGTTTTTCGCCCAGCCGAGCCAACCGAAACTCTGTGCATGGACACGATAGTAAACGTCATAATATGTTGCAATTTCACCGGTAAGATGTATCTTGATTGCTTCTAGTCTTTTGGCTTTTCCGCTGGTACCGCTCATCATGCCGTTGGAAACCTCGTCCATCCAGCCGTAGGATTGTACATGCGTGCTGTATACGATGCTTCCGCTAAAAGCGTTTCCACGCAGTGCAATTTCGATTCCCTCTAATCTTTTTGCCTGTCCGGTGGTTCCTGATGTTGCCCCGTTTGCGCGGTAAGTATTTTCCCAGCCAAAAGTCTGGCGGTGAACACGATAAATAACACTTGGAGTTTCGTCTTTTGGAACTAACTGAACTTCCAGAGATTCCAGCCGTTTGGCTTCACCCTCGGTTCCTGCCAATGCACCATCATATTGCCATCCCTGACTCCAGCCATAGGTCTGGATATGTACACGATAGCGGATAGAATAGTGTTTTGCGATTTCTCCGGTAAGGTGTATCTGGATACCCTCCAGCCTTTTTCCTTCTCCTTTAGTTCCGGCATATTGACCGTTTGAAACCCAGTTCGTCCAGCCATAAGTCTGACGATGAACGCGATATTCAATGGAACCATCAAAACCAGTCTGATTTAAAAAATTAATTTTGATGCGTTCGAGACGTTTGGATTGCCCGGTTGTACCAAGGGTCAGGGTGTTATTCTTGTAGACACCTTGCTTATCGCCATAGGTCTGTACATGTGCCTCCCCGCTAAAAGAATAGGTGTCTGCTGCACAAGTGTTCAATTCAGGAATGCCAATCATCCCCAAGAATAGAAGTAATGTGCATAAAAATGTGATAACTTTTTTCTTCATAATAATCCCTCCATTCATATGCAATCACATAAAATATCATATATCGTCCGATAAAAGATGACAAGATAAATTTGTGAATAAGAAAGATAAAATAAGTTAAGTGTGATATAATAAATAAACACAGTTCAAAAGGAGGAGCCTTGGAATGAAAAGTATACTTATCAAAGATACGACGCGGGAGGAACGAATCCGGATCGTGCAGGAGGGACTGAACCAATGCGGCGGAGCCTGCGATTTCTGCAATGGCTGTGATAACTTAGGCGGCGGTTCCGTAGATGCGTTTTACGAGCCATATATCAATGGCGAGAAAGAATTGCGGGAATTAAACGAATCATATATAAGCAATTCCGGCATGGTTCATTAGGGTGATGCGATGAGACCGCCGGAGATTGCATCCTCGACAGAAGAGGAACGAAAAAATTATATCAAGCAGGCATTTCCGTGTATCGCCGATTGCGATATGTGTGGAATATGTATGGTGTTTAAGGGAAAAGATCCGGAGCTTGCGTACGCGGATTATATCAGTGGGAAACGCGAATATCTGGATGTATCCGAGGACTACCGCTGATACAAAATTATAAACGACAGAAAAGAGGAATAGACATGAATCACATTGCAAGAGATGACGCATTTGAATTATTGAAGAAGTACAACAAGGACCCATTTCACATCCAGCACGCGCTGACTGTAGAGGCAGTTATGAAATGGTATGCAAATGAGCTTGGCTATGGCGACGATGCCGAATATTGGGGCATCGTTGGCTTGTTGCATGATATTGATTTTGAATTGTATCCGGCAGAGCATTGCCTGAAGGCACCGGAACTTTTGCGCGAGGGTGGTGTGTCAGAGGATATTATTCATGGCGTATGCTCACATGGCTATGGAATCACGGTTGAATGTGGCGAGACGATCGATGTGAAGCCGGAGCATGAGATGGAGGAAGTGCTTTTTGCAGCCGATGAG
>CAVKUW010000078.1:0-38913 GCA_963659815.1 Butyricicoccaceae bacterium | reverse complement strand
GAGACAGACCAGCTTGCACAGTTAGAGCGTGCAGAACAGCAGATTGATGAGATTCTGACAGCCAGAAGACAGGATAAACGGGATCAGGCGGCGTTGGAGGCATTGACCGCTGTGCATAGCGGACCGGGTGAGATTGGCGAGTACGATCCGAATGCCGTCGTTGTGGCATCCGCAGAGACTGATACTACAACAACTACTACGACAACCGCTTCCACACCGACGTATGTACCAGCCGATGCAAACGGAAAGTATCAGTATCTGGGTGAATACCTGCTGACTGCATACTGTCCATGTCCGATCTGTTGTGGTAAGTGGAGTAACATGGAGAACCCGATCACAGCAAGTGGTGCACGTGCGACAGCCGGATGGACGATCGCCGCACCGAAGAACTTTGCATTTGGAACAAAGATCATGATCGATGGACAGATCTATGAAGTACAGGATCGTGGTGGCGCAATCACAGGAAATCATTTCGATGTGTTCTGCAATACACATCAGGAAGCTTTGAACTTTAACATGAGAACAACCTCTGCCTATCTGGTAGTTGAATAAAAGGAGAAAAAGATGGAACTGGTTTACAGAAGTACAAGAAATGCACAAGAGACAGCGACCGCTTCTATGGCGATTTTGAAAGGACTTGCAAACGAGGGTGGCTTATTTGTACCGGATACAATTCCGGCATTTGACAAGAGCCTGGAAGAGCTTTCCAAGATGGATTACCGTGAGGTTGCATATCAGGTTATGAAGCTGATGCTGACAGACTTCACAGAAGAAGAGCTTCGTCATTGTATCAACAGTGCATATGATTCAAAGTTCGATACAAAGGAGATTGCACCGCTCGTACATAAGGCGGGTGCGTATTATCTGGAACTGTTCCATGGCGCGACAATCGCGTTTAAGGATATGGCACTTTCCATTCTTCCATATCTGCTGACAACCTCAGCAAAGAAGAACGATGTGAAGAATGAGATCGTGATTCTGACTGCTACATCCGGTGATACAGGTAAGGCTGCACTTGCAGGATTTGCAGATGTACCGGGCACGAAGATCATCGTATTTTATCCAAAGCATGGTGTAAGCCCAATTCAGGAAAAGCAGATGGTAACCCAGAAGGGTGATAATACATGTGTCATCGGTATCACAGGTAATTTCGATGACGCACAGACAGGCGTCAAGAAGATGTTCTCTGACAAGGAGTTGAACGAGTATCTGGCATCCAAGGGATATCAGTTCTCTTCTGCAAACTCCATCAACATCGGACGTCTTGTACCACAGATGGTATATTATGTATATGCATATACAAGACTCGTTGCAAATGGCGAGATCAAGGCTGGCGACAAGATCAATGTTGTTGTTCCAACCGGAAACTTCGGAAATATCTTAGCTGCCTTCTATGCAAAGCAGATGGGACTTCCAATCAACAAGTTCATCTGTGCATCGAATGAGAATAAGGTTCTGTACGATTTCTTCCGTACAGGTACATACGACAGAAAGAGAGAGTTCATCTTAACAACTTCTCCTTCTATGGATATTCTGATCTCCAGCAATCTGGAGCGTCTGATCTACCGTATCGCAGGCAATGATGCAGAGAAGAACAAGGCTTTGATGCAGGCATTAAATGGCGAGGGTGCTTACACGATCACAGACGATATGAAGAAGCAGTTGGCAGACTTCTACGGAAATTATGCATCTGAGGCAGAGACAGCCGCTACGATCAAGCGTGTATATGAGTCTGATCAGTACATTATGGATACACATACAGCCGTAGCAGCATCGGTATATGACAAGTATGTGAAGGAGACTGGTGATACAACACCAACTGTAATTGCAAGTACTGCAAGCCCATACAAGTTTACGAGAAGCGTTATGAATGCAATCGACAGTGCATATGACAAGCAGTCAGATTTCGAACTTGTCGATGAGCTGAATAAGCTTTCCGGCGTGAAGGTACCACAGGCAATCGAAGACATCCGTCAGGCAGAGGTTCGTCACGATATCGTCTGCGACAAGGAAGACATGCTTGCAGAAGTAAAGAAGTTTTTGAATATTTAATAACATAGACGCGTAGATGCTACGCGCGGCAGTTCATTCGCACCATCCTGCCGTTAAACAAAACTAGGGCAAGCCATAAATGACAAAATTTATGTTGCGGGTGCTTTGTGCGCCCGCATTTTTGTTGAAAGGAGTTTTAACATGTATACATTAAAGACAAATGCCAGCTTTGACAGTGCACATTTTCTGGCGGGCTATGAGGGAAAATGTTCAAACATTCATGGACATCACTGGACAGTGGAAATCGAGGTAGGAAGCAACAGTCTGGAGATGGGAGGAAATAACCGTGGTATGATCGTGGATTTCTCCAAATTAAAAACAGATCTGAAGAACATCGCAGATGCACTCGACCATTGTCTGATCGTGGAGATTGGAAGTCTGAAACGCAGAACGCTGGATGTGCTCGAAGAAGAGCATTTCAAGGTTGTAGAAGTGATGTTCCGACCGACTGCAGAGAACTTTGCGAAGTTCTTCTATGACGAGATGAAAGGAAAAGGCTACCATGTCTTAAAGGCAACGGTGTATGAGACACCAAATAACTGTGCCGCATATATGGAGTAATATGGGAAAGTATAAAGTAGTAGAAACGTTTGTCAGTATCAATGGTGAGGCGACCCATGCCGGAGAGCTTGCGTGCTTTGTCCGGTTTGCGGGATGCAATCTTGCCTGTGGGTACTGTGATACGAAATGGGCGAATGAACCGCAGGTGCCATACAAGAGTATGAGCGCGGAAGAAATCTATGCATATATCAAATCATGTGGCGTGAAAAATGTGACGCTGACCGGTGGAGAGCCGCTGATCCAGCCAGAGATCGAATCACTGATCGCACTTCTGGCGGCGGATAAAGACCTGCGCGTAGAGATCGAGACGAACGGAAGCGTGGACATCGCCGGGTACGATGCACGTCCGGAGAATGTCTGCATGACGCTTGATTATAAGCTTCCGGACAGTGGGATGGAGCAGTTTATGCGCACGGAGAATTATGCATGGTTAAAACCGCAGGATGCAGTGAAATTCGTTGTTTCGTCGACAAGAGATCTGGAAACGGCGAAGACGATCATTGAGACATATGACCTGTGTGAGAAGGCAACCGTATATTTAAGCTCCGCATTTTCAGCGATTACACCGGCACAGATCGTAGAGTACATGATACAGGAAAACATGAAGGATGTCCGGTTACAGCTACAGATGCACAAATACATCTGGGATCCGGAGAAAAAAGGAGTATAAGATGGCAATCGATAAAGAAGCAATCAAAGAACATATCCGCGGGATTTTAGTTGCCCTTGGCGATGATCCCGACCGGGAAGGATTAAAGGAAACACCCGACCGGGTTGCCCGCATGTATGAGGAAGTATTTGAAGGAATGAACTACACGAACGATGAGATTGCAGAGATGTTCAACAAATCGTTCGAACGTCCGGGCAAGGATACAAGTGACATGGTATTAGTCAAAGATATCGAGGTGTTCAGTTACTGTGAGCACCATATGGCACTGATGTATGACATGCATGTATCAGTCGCTTATATTCCGAAGGGAAAAGTGCTTGGACTTAGCAAGATCGCACGGATTGCAGATATGGTCGCAAAACGCTTACAGTTGCAGGAAAGAATCGGTACCGATATCGCATATATTATGAGCAAGGTGACCGGAAGTGAGGATGTGGCAGTCGTGATCGAGGGAAGCCATAGCTGTATGACAGCCAGAGGTATCCGCAACGCAAGTGCAAAGACGTTCACGACGACATTTACCGGTGAGTTCGAGAAGAATGAGACATTGCAGAACAAACTGATGATGTTACTGAAATAAGAGCTGAAAATAGAAGATGAAAACAGAGGATAAGAAGGAGTGATTATTATGCAGCATAAGAAGAACAAAGAAGCAGCCGTTGTTGTATTTAGTGGAGGACAGGACAGCACAACCTGTCTGCTGTATGCGAAGAAACATTATAAGAAGGTGTATGCCGTATCGTTTGATTATCACCAGAGACATGTGGCAGAGCTTGATGCAGCGAAGGAAATCTGTGAGAAGCTGGATGTGGAGCAGACAATCATGGATATGACATTGTTAAATCAGCTCGCACCGAATTCTCTGACTCGTGATGATATGAAGGTGGACAGCGATGCACCGGCAGAGGGTACACCAAATACATTTGTCGATGGAAGAAATATGCTGTTTTTGACATTTGCAGCGGTATTCGCAAAGCAGAAGGGTGTCACGGATATCCTGACGGGTGTATCCCAGAGTGATTTTTCCGGCTACCCGGACTGCAGAGATGAGTTTATCAAGTCCTTAAATGTATCTTTAAATCTGGCAATGGATTATGAATTTGACATTATCACACCGCTTATGTGGATCGACAAGGAAGAGACATGGGAGCTTGCCGATAAGCTCGGTGGATTTGATCTGGTTCGCAATATGACATTAACATGTTATAATGGCATCAAGGGCGATGGCTGTGGCAACTGCCCTGCATGTAAGCTTCGGAAAAAAGGCTTGGATGCTTATCTTGCTAGACGATAAAGGATAATGGAGGGAAGCCATGAAACGCTTGTTATTTATTATCAATCCGAAAGCCGGACGAACGGCGATAAGAAATGATTTGTTTGAGATTATCATGGTATTTTCACAGGCTGGATACGAGGTCGTGACGTATCCGACACAGGGACCGGAGGATGCAGAACGCAAGGTGCGTGTGGACGGCGAAGATTACGATCTGATCGTGTGCGCAGGTGGTGATGGAACGCTCGATAACACGGTCTGCGGATACTCCAAGATGGGACACAAAAAAGTGCCGCTTGGTTATATCCCGGTTGGAACGACAAACGATTTCGCACGAAGCCTTCGTATCTCAAGAAAACCCATTGAAGCGGCAAATCAGATTGTAAATGGAAAATGTACGAAAGTCGATGTCGGACAGTTTGCGGACAAGTCGTTTATCTATATTGCAGCATTCGGTATTTTCACCGATGTGTCATATAATACGAATCAGTCCCTGAAAAAGGCAATCGGACATTCGGCATATATTATTGAAGGAATTAAAAATATCGGAAATTATAAAGGCTTTAATCTGACGGCGCAGTTTGACGAGAAGGTCATCACCGGAAAATATCTGTATGGTATGGTGACCAATACGCTTTCGGTTGGCGGATTCAAGCTGCGAGGAGCCAAGCATGTCGTGTTGGATGACGGAAAATTTGACTGCCTCTTTATCAAGATGCCATCAACACCGACGGAGATGCAGCAGATCATCCGTGGACTTCTGCAAAATGAAGTCGAGGGAAATGAGATGTTCTTTGAATGCAAGGCGTCCCGTGTCATTGTAGATGGAGAACAGGAGATTGCATGGACGCTCGATGGAGAGTTTGGCGGAAGCTTAAAGCATGTGGAGATTTTAAACCAGCAGCAGGCGCTTGATATCATGCTGCCACAGATCAACATTGAGGAGATGGCACATCAGCCAAGCTACGAGGATGAGTCAGAAAATAGCGATGATGAGGATCGTGACGAGGAGAATGCTTACACCGAGGACGATATCGATCTTGAAGATCTGTACAGCCGGTATGCACTGCATTATCCGGAGGAATCTGCACAGACAGAACCGGATAAAAAAGAGTGAGAACCGCTTTGTTATGCCAATTCTTTACAAGTAAGAGAAAAAAGAATATAATAAGAATAATGCACACGTGCATAAAACGATGAAGATAAAATTTAGACAGCTAAATTGAAAGGGGAAAATAATGGGAAAGTATTTCGGAACAGACGGATTCCGCGGTGAGGCAAATGTAGACCTGACAGTGGAACATGCGTACAAGGTCGGAAGATATCTCGGATATTATTTTGGTAAGGAGAAGCAGGGGGATGACCGGGCACGAATCGTCATCGGAAAAGACACGAGACGTTCGAGCTATATGTTTGAGTATTCCTTAGTTGCCGGACTGACAGCGAGTGGCGCAGATGTGTATCTGATGCATGTCACACCGACACCGAGTGTGTCCTATATCGTGCGTGCCGATGAGTTTGACTGTGGAATTATGATTTCTGCGAGCCACAACCCATTTTATGATAACGGAATCAAGATCATCAACAGTCATGGTGCGAAGATGGATGCAGCCGTTGAAAAGCAGATTGAGGATTATATCGATGGATTGTTGCCGGAGATTCCATTTGCAACGAAAGAAAAGATTGGACGGACGACAGATTATTCGATGGGTAGAAACCGTTATATCGGTTATCTGATGACACTCCCAACACGTGCATTCAAGAACCTGCGTGTCGGACTCGACTGTGCAAACGGTGCATCTTCGACGGTTGCGAAGGCAGTGTTCGATGCACTTGGTGCGAAGACATATGTCATTAACAACACACCGGATGGTACGAATATCAATACGAACTGCGGTTCTACCCATATTGAGGGACTGCAGAAGTTTGTTGTAGAGAATAATTTAGATGCAGGATTTGCTTATGATGGCGATGCAGACCGTTGTCTGGCTGTTGATGAGAAGGGTAATCTGGTGGATGGCGATGCGATCATCTACATCTGTGGAAAATATCTGCGTGACCGTGGCAGACTGAACAATAACAAAGTCGTGACAACCGTCATGTCAAACCTTGGTCTGTACAAGGCATTAGATGCAGAGGGAATCGGCTATGAGAAGACTGCAGTCGGAGACAAATATGTCTATGAGTGTATGATGGAGAACGGATATATCCTCGGCGGTGAGCAGAGTGGACATATCATTTTCTCGAAGAATGCAAGAACGGGTGATGGTGTTCTGACATCTCTGAAGATCATGGAAGCAATGGTGGAAGAGAAGATGCCGCTTTCTGAACTGACACGCGGACTGACGATCTACCCACAGCTTCTGGTCAATGTCAAAGTTACAAGTAAGAAAGAAGTTATGGAAGACGCAGATGTACTTGCAGCCGCAAAGAAGGTGGAGGAAGCACTTGGAGATGATGGAAGAATCCTGCTTCGCCAGAGTGGTACAGAGCCACTGATCCGTGTGATGGTGGAAGCCAAGACCGATGAAATCTGTAAAGAACATGTAGATGCGGTAGTCGATGTTATCCGAAGCAAAGGATACGAAGTACAGTAAGGATATAGAATGAATAATACCAGAAAACTTGAGACTTCACTTGTATTTCTTCTCAAGGCGATTTTGAATTTGATATTGTTCTTTGTATTGTATGGAATTTATGCGAAATCAAACTGGCAGCTGTGGAATCTGTCGCGAACATCCGGTATTACAATCGCAGCGTATGTAGTAATGCATTATATGTTTTCGACGATCTATGGACATTACGACATAGGAAAACGAAAGAGTAAACCGATCGTGCTGTCCCTGTTTTTGAATCAGGTATTTACAGATGTGATCTCTGTGATCGTTCTGTCGATCATGAACACAAACCAGATGAAAAACCAGAGCTTCAAGCTGGAACAGCCATATCTGCTTTTGCCGATTATTGCAATCCAGTTTGTGACGATCCTGATTTTCGTGTATGGCGGCAATCATTTGTATTTTAAGATCTATCAGCCGGAGGATTGTATTATCATTACATCTTCCCAGCAGAGTTTAAATGAGATTGTGCGCGGCGTTTTAAAATACAAGCTGCAATACAAGGTAAACAAGGTAGCGGACTATCGGGACGCAAACCTCAAGCAATACATTCTGGAGCATGATACGATATTTATCTATGACGTTCCGGTGCAGGATCGGACAAAGATCTTAGAGTACTGTTACCAGAATATGAAGAATGTGTATTTCAACCCGGATATGCATGATGTGATCGAGAAGAGTGCGAAGCATTTTATCTTAGACGACGTATCGGTATACTGTAATTATTCCAAGGGGCTGACTCTGGAGCAGCGGTTTATCAAGCGGGCGATGGACATTGTGATTTCCGTGATTGCGTTGATCCTTACCTCGCCGATCATGCTGGTTGTCAGCATCATGATCAAACTCGATGACCACGGAAGCCTCATTTTTAAGCAGAACCGTGCGACGCGGGATGGAAAGATCTTCTCCGTGTACAAGTTCCGCACAATGCGGGAGAATGTAGAGAATTATTCTGTGGTGGAAGATGATGAGCGTGTGACGCGTGTCGGAAAATTCCTGCGGAAATACCGGCTGGATGAGATCCCACAGTTTTTCAATGTATTAAAGGGTGATATGAGTGTTGTTGGACCAAGACCGGAGATGCTGGCAAATGTATTTAACTATACATCGGTTCTGCCAGAGTTCGAGTACCGTCTGCGTGTAAAGGCAGGTATTACCGGACATGCACAGATCGCCGGAAAATATAACACATCCCCAAAGGATAAGCTGATCTTAGATCTGACGTATATCGAAGAATACAGCTTCTGGCTGGATATCAAGCTGTTGTTCCAGACGTTGATCGTTCTGTTCAAGAAGGACAGTACAGAAGCGTTCCACAGAGGAGAAGAGCTGGTATTTGAAGAATATGAGCCGCCGGAGCAGGTGAAAGCAACGGAAACTTCCGTGGAAGAACAGGAATAAACAAAAAGAAAGAACCGTTCACGAAAATTGGTGAACGGTTCTTTCTTTTTTATATAACGGAATTGGAATGCTTACAGATTTTGTGCATATTCCTCAAATATGTAATCGTACATGGATGGCAGACCGACGAATTCGCAGCCATAGCGGTAACCGGCGTCGCCAATCGGTGTTACATACAGAATCTTCACAACGGATAAGATCACTTCTTCACGATTCTCGAATTCGATTGTGGCATTGAAATAATAATCGACCGGAAGCTTGGACAGGGACATAAATCCGATACCTGCTTTGGAGATATCAAATACCTCGATCTCAGCATCGAGATTCTCGATTTTCACACCATCCTGCTTAAATAAATTAGAAACTTCCAATTTGAGTTTGATCGGAAGTCTGACATTCTTTCTTTTTTCCTGCATAATAACCCTCCAGCTCGGAATTTTTATTAGATTGGCACTATTATATCAAAAAAACAAGTGAAACGCTATATAAATTCACGAAAACTCGAAAAAAACACATAAACTGTTTGATACTTTAAGTTATCTAGGTTATAATAAGCAAGGTTTGAAAAAATTATCAAAAAAAGAAGCGATATGCGGATAATAAGATTATAATGAGAGGAACGTGCGATATGAGTGATGTAATGGAACACTATCAGGATGATGGTCTGCACGAAGAATGTGGAGTCTTCGGTATGTATGACTTTGATGGACACGATGTGGCTAGAACGATTTACTACGGATTGTTCGCTTTGCAGCACAGAGGACAGGAAAGCTGTGGTATTGCGGTATCCGATACCGAAGGACCAAAGGGCAAGGTGCTGTCTTCTAAGGGTATGGGACTTGTGAATGAGGTATTCACACAGGAAGACTTAGATAAGCTCAAAGGCAACATCGGTGTTGGACATGTACGGTATTCAACCGCAGGGGCAAGTACCAGAGAAAATGCACAGCCGCTTGTACTGAATTATATCAAAGGTACGCTTGGGCTGGCGCATAACGGAAATCTTGTCAATGCACCGGAGCTTCGAAGAGAGCTGGCGCATGATGGCGCGATCTTCCAGACAACGATTGACTCCGAGGTTATTGCTTATCATATCGCAAGAGAACGTGTCAAGACTTCTTCTGCGGAGGAAGCGGTGCAAAATGCGATGCGGAAATTAGTTGGTTCCTATTCTCTGATTGTTATGAGCCCGAGAAAGCTGATCGGTGCCCGTGATCCATTTGGATTCCGCCCACTCTGTATCGGAAAGCGTGACAATGCGTATGTGCTTGCATCTGAAAGCTGCGCGCTTGATACAATCGGTGCAGAATTTATCCGGGATGTGGAGCCGGGAGAGATGGTTGTCATATCACCGGAAAAAGGCATTGAAAGTCACAGAGAGCTGTGCCAGAAGGAACACGGCAGATGTGTGTTTGAATATATTTATTTTGCAAGACCGGACAGCGTGATCGATGGCATGAGTGTGTATCAGTCACGTATCATCGCCGGAAGATGTCTCGCAAAGGACAGTCCGGTGGACGCAGATTTAGTTGTAGGCGTACCGGAATCCGGAAATGCAGCGGCACTTGGTTATTCCCTCGAATCCGGTATTCCATACGGAACCGCATTTGTAAAAAATGGTTATGTCGGACGAACCTTTATCAAACCGAAGCAGAGCCAGCGTGAATCCAGTGTGCGTGTGAAGCTAAACGTGTTAAAGGATGCAGTCGCAGGAAAACGTGTGATCATGATCGATGATTCCATCGTGCGTGGAACGACGAGCGACCGGATCGTCAGCATGCTGAAGGAAGCCGGTGCGAAGGAAGTGCATGTGCGGATTTCATCCCCACCATTCCTGTATCCATGTTATTTCGGAACGGATGTACCGGATAGCGACCAGTTGATCGCATACAACCGGACAATCGAGGAGATCCGTCAGATCATCGGCGCGGATACACTTGGTTATCTTAAACTGGAGCGGTTGCCAGAGCTGACCGGAGGCAGACAGTTCTGTCAGGGCTGTTTCACAGGAAAATGGCCGATTGATCCACCAAAAGAAGATATTCGTGGCGAATATGACGCATAAGGTGTATAATAGAAGATACATATGAGGAAAATATATAAATTTGGAGGTTTTTATGAGCAGAGATAAGTATGTAAGCCCGCTTTCAGAGAGATACGCAAGCAAAGAGATGCAGTACATTTTTTCTCCGGATATGAAATTTAAGACATGGAGAAAATTATGGATCGCACTTGCTGAGACAGAGAAGGAGCTTGGATTAAAGGATGCCGATGGCAATCCACGTATTACAGACGAGCAGATCGAAGAGCTGAAAAGCCATGTGGATGACATCAACTATGATGTGGCAAGAGAGCGAGAGAAGCTCGTGCGTCATGATGTTATGAGTCATGTGTACGCATACGGACAGCAGTGCCCGAAGGCAGCAGGTATTATCCATCTGGGTGCAACAAGCTGTTATGTCGGTGACAACACAGATGTCATCATTATGACAGAGGCAATGAAGCTCGTTCGTACAAAGCTGATCAATGTCATCAATGAGCTTGCAAAGTTTGCAGATACATACAAGGATCTTCCAACACTGGCATTTACTCATTTCCAGCCGGCACAGCCAACAACAGTTGGTAAGCGTGCGACACTCTGGATGCAGGAGTTATGGTTGGATTTATCCGACCTTGAATATATGATCGGACAGCAGAAGCTGCTTGGATGTAAGGGAACAACCGGTACACAGGCAAGTTTCCTTGAACTGTTTGAAGGCGACCATGAGACAGTGAAGAAGATCGATGGAAAGATTGCTGAGAAGATGGGATTTGTAGCATGCTATCCGGTTTCCGGACAGACATATTCCAGAAAGGTTGATGCAAGAGTCTTAAATGTACTTTCCGGCATTGCGATGTCAGCCCATAAGTTCTCCAACGATATCCGTCTTCTGCAGCACTTAAAGGAAGTGGAAGAACCATTCGAGAAGAACCAGATCGGTTCCTCTGCTATGGCATATAAGAGAAACCCAATGCGGAGCGAGCGTATCGCATCCCTGTCTGACTATGTGATGGCAGATGCATTGAATCCGGCAATCGTGGCAAGTACACAGTGGTTTGAGCGTACACTGGATGATTCTGCAAACAAGCGAATCTCTGTACCGGAAGCATTCCTTGCCATCGACGGAATTCTGGAGCTGTACTTGAATGTCGTAGACGGACTTGTTGTATATGACAAGGTAATCTACCAGCATTTCATGAAGGAGATTCCTTTCATGGCAACCGAAAACATCATGATGGATGCTGTAAAGCGTGGTGGAAACCGTCAGGAGCTGCATGAGAAGATCCGCGAGTATTCAATGATCGCAGGTGAGCAGGTCAAGAAGTACGGAAACGAGAATAATTTAGTAGAACTGATCGCATGCGATTCTGCATTTGGCATGACACGCGAAGAGATCGAAGCACTGCTTGATCCAAAGAACTTTGTTGGTCGTGCACCGGAGCAGACAGCCGAGTTCCTGGCAGAGCAGATTCAGCCAATTCTCGATGCAAACAAAGATATCCTCGGCGTAAAGGCAGAGATTAACGTATAAGATGCGTAATCATCGATGTGTATTGATTTTATTGTCAAAATAAAGTAAAATAGAAAGGTCGGCTGTGGTCGATACACTATTAATTGCAAAGTGATAAAAACGGAGGTAACAGGTTAGACTATGGTACAGGCAGTAGTAGGCGCCAATTGGGGTGACGAAGGAAAAGGTAAAATTACAGACATGCTCGCAGAGAAGGCAGATATCATCGTGCGTTTTCAGGGTGGAGCAAATGCAGGTCATACAATCGTAAATAACTATGGAAAGTTTGCATTGCATACACTTCCTTCCGGCGTATTTTATGACCATACAACCAGCATTATCGGAAATGGTGTTGCACTGAATATCCCGGTACTGTTCAACGAAGTAAAGTCGATTACAGACAAGGGTGTTCCAATGCCAAAGATCCTCGTATCGGATCGTGCACAGATGGTAATGCCGTATCATGTATTGTTTGATGCATATGAAGAGGAGAGACTGGCTGGAAAGTCATTCGGTTCCACAAAGTCCGGTATCGCTCCGTTTTATTCAGATAAATATGCAAAGATCGGTTTTCAGGTAAGTGAGTTGTTCGATGATGAGGCAGCATTGCGCGACAAGATCGAGCGTGTGATTGCATCTAAGAACGTATTGTTAGAGTATCTGTACAAGAAACCGCTTCTGACAGTCGATGAAGTGTACAACACATTGATGGAGTACAAGGAGATGGTTGCTCCGTTCGTATGTGATGTATCTGCTTATTTGTATAATGCAATCAAGGAAGGCAAGCATATCCTTTTAGAGGGACAGCTTGGTTCCATGAAGGATCCGGATCACGGTATTTATCCGATGGTTACATCATCTTCTACACTGGCAGCCTATGGTGCGATTGGTGCAGGTATCCCACCTTATGAGATCAAGCAGATCGTCACAGTATGTAAGGCATATTCTTCTGCTGTTGGTGCAGGTGAGTTTGTCAGTGAGATCTTCGGTGAGGAAGCCGATGAGCTTCGCCGTCGTGGTGGTGATGGAGGCGAGTTTGGTGCAACAACCGGACGTCCAAGACGTATGGGTTGGTTTGACTGTGTCGCATCTAAGTATGGTTGTCGGATTCAGGGAACAACTGATGTTGCATTTACTGTATTGGATGTACTTGGTTATCTCGATGAGATTCCGGTTTGTGTCGGCTATGACATCGACGGAGAGGTGACAACGGACTTCCCTACAACTGCAAAGTTAAAGAAAGCAAAACCTGTATATAAGGTACTTCCAGGATGGAAGCAGGATATCCGAGGAATCAAGAAGTATGAGGAACTTCCAGAGAACTGTCGTAAGTATATCGAGTTTATCGAAGAGCAGATCGGATTCCCGATCACGATGGTTTCCAACGGACCAAAGAGATCTGATATCATCTATCGTGGATTTAATAACTAAGACGAAATAATAAAACAAAGGCTGTTGCACCAAACGCTTTGGTGCAGCAGTTTTTTAATAGAGAGGTTTATTCTATGAGAAATCTGACAATGCTGATGGATTATTACGAACTGACAATGTCCAACGGATATTTTGAAAAAGGGTTCAAAGATAAGATGGTTGTATTCGATATGTTCTACCGGAAGAATCCGGATAATGGTGGATTTGTTGTGTCTGCCGGATTGGAACAGTTGATCGAATACATTGAGAACATGCATTTTTCTAAGGAGGATATCGAATTCCTTCGGAGCAAGGGCGAGTTTTCGGAAGGATTCCTGCAATATCTTGCTGATTTTAAGTTTACAGGAAATATTGATGCGTTGCCGGAAGGCACGATCTGTTATCCAAATACTCCGATTGTCACGGTGACAGCACCGGTCATTGAAGCGCAGCTGATCGAGACGATGTTGCTGCTTACGATGAATTTCCAGTCGCTGATTGCCACAAAAGCCTCCCGCATCTGCCGGACCGCAGCCGAGAGTGGTGCGGTTGTCATGGAGTTTGGTGCGAGACGTGCGCATGGCGGGGATGCCGCCATCCTTGGTGCAAGAGCCGCCTATATCGGTGGTACGGCTGCGACAGCAACGGTCATGGCAGATGAACAGTTTGGCGTACCTGCAATCGGTACGATGGCACATAGCTGGATTCAGTTCTTTGATAATGAGTATGAAGCATTTAAGGCATATGCAGAGGTCTATCCGGACAACTGTACACTGCTGATCGATACCTATGATATCTTAAACAGCGGTCTGGTCAATGCCATCCGTGTCGCAAAGGAAGTGTTAGAGCCTGCCGGGAAACGCCTGAAGGGTGTCCGCATTGACAGCGGTGATCTGGCATATTTCTCGAAGAAGATCCGTAAGACACTCGATGCACATGATATGCAGGACTGCAAGATCGTCGTGTCGAACAGTGTCGATGAATTTCTGATGCAGTCACTGAAAAAGCAGAACGCAAGCATTGATTCCTACGGCGTCGGAGAACGTATGATCACGTCGAAATCCGATCCGGTCTTTGGTGGTGTCTACAAGCTTGCTGCTGTGCAGAATGATGCCGGGGAATTTGTGCCGAAGATCAAGATCTCTGAGAACGTTGAAAAGATCACGAATCCGGGCAGAAAGAAGCTGTGGCGTATTTACAGCCGTGAGACCGGATATGCGCTTGCCGATCTGATCACGATGTACGACGAGGAAGTAAACGGAGATGAACCATTTGCCTACGTGGATCCGGTGAAGCCTTGGAAGAAGATGAAGTTTGAAAATGTGGATGTGAAGGAACTGCAGGTGCCGATCTTCCGCGATGGAAAGCTTGTATATGAGAAGCCGGAGCTTGATGCAATCAAAGCATATGTGACGGAACAGCTTGACCATCAGATCTGGGAGGAGGAACAGCGATTTACGAATCCACATATCCATTACGTTGATCTGTCGAAAAAACTGTATGAAGTCAAAGAAGAGATGCTTTCACAGGGACAAGGAGAGCTTCACTAAAAAATATTTAAAAATATGCGGTTTCCGTTGACAGAAATTATCAGAAATATTAAGATATTTATATATGTTTTAGGATACGACATAGAATTAGGAGAAGGAGAGAAAACTCTCTACAAAGAATATGAGAAAATTTGACACCAGAACCCAATATTTTCGTTATGAAGTGCTGCGCGAAGTTGCGCGTATGGCATGGGATGGCACACTGCTCGAAGGAATCCTGGATATTCCGATGAAGATTATTCCGGGCAAGAAGCCAACGATGCGGTGCTGTGTATTCAAGGAACGCGCGATCGTGAGTGAACAGGTTAAGATGGCGATGGGCGGCAACCCGGACAATGATAACGTCATTGAAGTTATGGAAATTGCCTGCGATGAGTGTCCGGTTGGCGGATATGAAGTCGGACAGCATTGTCGTGGCTGTCTGGCACACCGCTGTGCGGATGCGTGTAAGTTTGGTGCAATCACGATTGATGAGCATCAGAAAGCCCACATCGACAAGTCGAAATGTAAAGAGTGCGGTGCCTGTGCAAAGGCATGTCCGTACAGTGCCATTTCAGATTTTAAGCGTCCATGCCAGCAGGCATGTAAGATTGGTGCGATCACGATGAACGAGGATCAGGAAGCGAAGATTGATAACGATAAATGTATCGCGTGTGGCGCATGCGTATATCAGTGTCCGTTTGGTGCCATCAATGAGAAATCATACATATTACAGGTCATCAACATGATCAAGGACAGTGACCATGGCAAGAATTATAAGGTCTATGCGGCGGTTGCACCTGCAATCGCGGGACAGTTTATTTACGCGAAGCGTGGACAGGTCATCAGCGGAATCAAGTCGCTTGGATTTGATGAAGTTGTGGAGGTTGCGCTTGGTGCAGATATGACAACCTGGCATGAATCACAGGAGCTGCGGGAGAAGGGTATGCTGACGAGTTCATGCTGTCCGGCATTCGTATCCTATGTGGAGAAGAACTTCCCGGATATGCTGCCATATGTATCCTCTACTTTGTCACCGATGGCGATGATCGGTAAACATATCAAGGAGCAGGATCCGACGGCGAAGGTCGTATTTATCGGACCGTGTACCGCAAAGAAGATGGAGATCCGCAAGGAGACGGTTGCACCATATATCGACAGTGCACTGACCTTCGAAGAGCTGCAGGCAGTGCTTGACAGCCGGGAGATCGACATCACGACACTGGAAGAGGAAAGTCTGGAGAATGCTTCTTATTTTGGACGTATCTTTGCTCACACAGGCGGTCTGAGCAGTGCTGTGAAGCAGGGAATGAAAGAACAGGGTGCAGAGGACTTCGAATTGAAGCCGGTTGTCTGCGATGGTATTGAAGAATGTAAGATTGCGCTGTTGAAGCTGCGCAGAAATATGTTGGATGGAAACTTCGTGGAGGGCATGGCATGTCAGGGTGGCTGTGTCAACGGAAACGGAAATCTGACGCATATGGCGAAGAGCCGTATGGATGTTGAA
Organism: Butyricicoccaceae bacterium; assembly: GCA_963659815.1. Classification (GTDB taxonomy): domain Bacteria; phylum Bacillota; class Clostridia; order Lachnospirales; family Lachnospiraceae; genus Coprococcus_C. Next base: position 22,341 of record CAVKUW010000078.1, on the reverse strand, counting down.
AAATATGGTAAGGAAGCTGCTGATAAGACGATTGAAGGTGCGATATCAGAGTTTCACCTGCAATAAAATGTAACAGGGGGAAAAACCGTGGATCAAGTACAGGAAAGTTATGACGAATTTAATTTGAATTTCAGAATAGAAGATACCGTGATCGTAAATCAGACAGAGATGGAAGGATTCAATGCATTCTTCCTTGGAAACCAGTCCACCTGTCAGCAGAGTGTTGTGGAGGGCGTGCGTGTTCTGTCTTACAAGATTCCGGCAACGTTGCCGCTCGGTCAGTTCTTGAAGAAGCAGTTGTACAAGGGCGAGTTTCTTTCGATCTTGTCGAATATACTGAATCAGTTGTTGTATTTTGAAGACCGCAATATGCCAATTAAGAAAGTACTTCTGAACACGAAGTATATGTATATTGAACTGTCGAATCTGCATGTACAGTTGATCTACATGCCGATCGAGAAGGATTTTGCGGACTGCAATGTCTGTGAGTTTGTACAGAATTTCATCAGCAAGATCCGGTTTGCAGATATGCAGTGTGTCAATTGTGTTGACCAGATCCTGCATTATCTGGATAGCCGGTTGATGTTCTCTTTGCGCGAGTTCTATACATTTATTATTGAACTGCAGAAGGAAGAAATTCTGAAAGATGATATCGACCTCGGCGAGGGCGAGACAACTGTCTTACAGCAGATGAGCTACAACAACATTACTCCATATCTGGTTCGTTCCAGAACGAACGCGCTGATTCCGATCGAGAAGACGGAGTTCTTGGTAGGAAAATCTTCGGAATGTGATTATCAGATTCCAGATAACCGGAAAGTAAGCCGGAAGCATTGCAGCTTCCGTATCAGCAACGGAGAATGTTATATCCGTGATGAGAACTCAACAAACCATACTTATGTGAATGGAAAGATGATTCAGCCGGGATTTGATGTCATGCTGAAAAATGATGACTATATCCGTATGGGTGATGAAGAGTTCAAATACTGGGTACGGTAAAATAATATTGTGTTTTGTTTTTTCATACTATAGGGAGCTTCATGACATTTTCAGTCATGGGGCTCCCACCTTTTTACAGACAATTATTCATTTGACAGATAGTGTCGCATGGATTTCAGGGCATTTTTTTCGAGGCGACTGACCTGTGCCTGCGAGATTGCAATCTCGTCGGCAACCTCGGTCTGTGTTTTACCTTCGAAGAAACGCAGACGGATAATGTTTAATTCCCGCTCGTCGAGCCGTTGCATCGCTTCCTGCAATGCAAGCGATTGCAATCCTGTCCTTCCTGATATACCGGCTCGAACAGAGACATCGGTGTGGCAATCGCATCTAAGGCGGTCACAATATCTTCTTTTGGAAGCTCTAATTCTTTGGCAATCTCATCAACCGTTGGTTCGCGGTCGTTTTTCTTCGTCAGGATATCCCGCGTGTAGATCGCTTTGTAGGCGATGTCCCGGAGCGAGCGTGAGACGCGGATCGTGTTGTTGTCGCGCATGTAGCGACGGCATTCACCGATTATCATAGGTACAGCGTAGGTACTGAATTTGACATCCAGTGTCTGATCGAAATTATCCAGTGCTTTGATCAGTCCGATGCAGCCGACTTGAAAAAGGTCATCGGAGCTTTCGATGTTGTTGCCGGAGAACCGCTGGATCACACTCAGAACAAGTCGGAGGTTTCCACGGATAAATTCTTCTCTGGCACTTTTATCCCCTGCGTTCATGCGGGCGAAGAGTGCCCGCTTTTCATCCTCAGAAAGCAGTGGGAGCTTGCTTGTGTTGACTCCACAGATTACTACTTTATTTCCAGCCATAATTTCGTATCTCCTGTAATCCTTTTGTTCACTACTAGAAAGGATTTACAAATCTGTGGAAAGCTATACAATTTTTGGTTTCCAGTTTCTGGCTATATGGCAAAGAATCTGTAAAAAATACCAATTTTGCATAAATACCTGCCAATTTTGCACAAACGTAAAAAATGACATTTTTATGTGCTATGATAGGAACAATGGGTAATACCAGAAACAAAAATAAAAAGCTGAGAGGAGAGAAGCGTATGCAAAAATGGAAAGTTTGCAAGAAGTTGATGGCGGTCATACTGACACTCTGTATGGTGCTGCCGTTGATTTCAAACCAGTACTTAGTTGTACGGGCGGAAGAGTTGAGTCAGATATCATCTCTGAAGAGTTCTTGTCGGGAAATTGATATGACGCAACAGAAAAAAGTAACGTTGGAGGAACAGCAATATTCAGATACACAGTATCAATATGCTATATCTGGATGGTATGAATCAACTCCAAGATATGGAACAGACAATGGAGTATTATACAAAATTAAGCTGGCTGCAGGTCAGGCTGTTCAAATAAAGAAAAATGATAACTATATATGTGGAAATGGTTGTTATTGGTATGGTGAGGAAACTATAGATCAATATACTGATAGTGGCATGGCTACATATCGGAACAACGGAAGCGAAAGTGTAAGTGTTTATTGTTGGGTTGTAAAAGATCAGGATAGTAATTCAACATTTTCACTTACAATAGAAAGTGGACAAAAGGTTACTGATTTAAGTGACAAAGCGTTCGATATAAAAGAAACATTAGAGTTAAAAAAATCTGCTGGTAATTATGTTGAAAACCTTATTTCAGGTTCTTCTATGCTAAATGGCTGGTTATATAAAACATCTAACGAAGAAAAAGTATATAGTATCAATAATCTGGATAAGACGCAGATTATATCAGTGGATTTATTTGATGAATTCGGTTCTGAGCAGCAGTCGGTACATTTGATGGCAGAAGACTATACAGATGGATATGATACAACTGGAGATGAGACATCAAATCAGTTAACCATTTCTGAAAATATCAGTTATGTATTTTTGATTGATAATGATCGTATGGACGATTTGATTTTGCAGGTTGGTGAAGCTAAAAAACTGTCTGAAATACAAAATATAGATAGTTTGACCGAAAATACTACGAAGGAGTATGCAGAAGACGATAAAGTAGTAACGCTGGCAAACGAAAAATGCTATTTGTATAAGTTTGAAGTGCCGGCAAATAGTATGATAGGGTTAACAGTTGAGGTCGATGGTTATAATTATACTTCAGATTTCTTCTTTGTTTATGGTGAAGATGGGACAATAGAAGGAAGTAAGACGGATACTGGTGCAATAATAAATAATGTGTCAGATACAAGTAAAACATATTATGTCGGAGTCAAAAAATCAGTCACGACATATGGAAACAAATTCAAATTGAGCTATGAAAGTGTAAATCAGTTAAAGGATTGTACACCAGTTGAATTAAATGAGGAACAGCCAGAGTTCACAGTTTCGGAATCGGATGAACGCATTAAAACAGTTGCGAAAATGGATCAGAACGGATCTTGGCAAATCGCAAGTGGAATTTTGCTGAAAGTTATCATTCCGAAGAAAAGCACGGTAAGTTTGAATAATAATAGTTTTATGTATTATACAGATCTGTCTCAGTCAGCATATCCTTATTATGATGATTATAATTTTAGCAAATTAAATGATACAGATGAAGAAGAAACTATTTATATTTTTGCTTCTGTTGGGGAAACGTGGAAAATGACTGTGACACATGATTCAGATTCAAAGGTTCCAGATCTGGCGGAGTTAAGTCCGCTTTCAATTAGTGAGGGAACAACCACGATTGATCAAACTCAGGCAAAATTAACGAATGTAAAGGTAAAAAATTATACTGATGAAGATGGAAATCCAATTACATCTATTATGCAGGAAGGAATATTGTATAAATATGACATTCCAGCTCATATGAATGCAACAATTAATATGGGTATTGCAGAATTGGATGGTAGTTATGGCGGGATGGATGTATATGAGAATCTGGATGATTATCCAATTACTTCAATTTGCGCAAATTATGGAGATACTCCAAAAACGGTATATATATGGGCTGTACCAGATTCAGTAGATGGAGTTGAAAATCCAACTTATGAAATTACAATAAAGAATACATCGAATCAGTATACATATACAACGCCATATGATGAAGAAGTTGAAAACTTATCTGAGATACAAGACGTTTACATATATTCATGGAATACAGAATTAGGAGATCGATTGGATAGTTTCTTTGGCTCTCATCCAGAATATGTAGATAAGGTGCATTTTGTAAACAAGGAATGTGATGCCACAGATTCAAATTATTATGATTTTGTAAATGGGGAATTGAGTAAGAATGATTCTGTGATTGCGGCATTTGATCGAGATACTATGACACAGGAGATGATAAGTAATAGTAATATTGCACCTGTTAGCACAATCGGTGTTCTGAAAGATGAAAATCTTGCAACATATTATACGAAGAATGCATATGATTATACGGTAAAAGATGGGTCATCTGCGGATGGCACATTGAAGATGGTAAGTGATAGTGTTTATCCAGGTTGTTTTATGTATAACAAAGCTGTTGCAATGGATGTTCTTGGAACAGATGATCCAGATGAAGTACAGAAATATATCAATGACTGGGATGGATTTTATGCAGTTGCAGAAAAAGCAAAAACAGCGGGATATACAATGACAAGTGGTAGTGATCAGGTTATCAAAGATAAGCTGAACCGATCAGATATTTATAATGAATTGCTGACAAAAGGCTATGAAACTGGTCATAAGACATGGGATGATGAATGGTATGCAGACAGGAATTCTGGAAAGATTTTTGGCTTCTTTGCAGACCCTTCTATGTTATGGATGTTAGAAGATTCGCAGTTGGATAAGTATGATATGTGTATAGCTCCTTGCGCATATGTCTATGGAGGTGTTTATTATGCATCCAATAATGCATGTAAGGATAATCCGTTAGTTGCGCAGATCTTGTATACGCTTACTTGCGATGCGGATGCTATGGGAGCTGTATGTAAGTCTGGTAATGGAGATATGGTAAATAATCAGACCGCTGTAAAACAGCAAGCTGCAGATAAAACACCAATTGAACGTTATATGGGTGATGATGCATCTTTGTGGAAACGATGGGATACGTATGCTGCGAGAGTAGGAAATGATGCATGGCTTGCAAATAAATTATCCTATGGAAATTATGTTGTTAAGGTAGATGCAACAAATAGCTTTTCAATTTCGGAAATAGGTAATGGATTTGATTCCAGATTTTTGGAACCAATTACAATCAGCGTTGCTAATAATGTGAAAGCGGTTACGGGAACAGGAAATAATACAGTTGTAACAGTATATGACACAGATCACGTGGTAAAGTACAACTATACAATTGGAAGTACAACTTATACGTTGCAATTTGCACCATATAAAGAGGATACAATTACAGCATCAATAGTAGAAAATGAGACACAATTAGAGAGTGGAGCAATGCTGGTACAATCAGTAACACTGGAAAATGGTGGAATTACTGGAAAACAGGCCGAGATAATTTATGGAACATCTGAGAATCAGGTCGTACTGACGGAAGCGAAGGACGGAACTGGTACAGTTGTCAAAGAAGCGGATGTAGCAGTCAAGCAGAATTCCTTGGATAGTGATACTGTTAAGACTGCAATGGATGTGGTAGAACAAAAAAATGCAGAATATAATGGGGACAAATATACTAATGCCAGCATAGGAGAAGTGAATGCGGTATTTTCTGATGATGCAGACAAAAATGTGACAAATGCAGTATTCGATAGTCTGAAAAAACAGAATATAAAACTAACGCTCAGTAAAGAAACAAATACCGGAAAAGAATATACATGGACATTTGAAAGCGCAGATATATCAGAACCTGTAAGCTTGAAAACGGGTATAAAGGTTGAAACGTTAGATGAAACGATAAAAACATTGATACCGGAAGATAAAGATGATTGTATGTTTGATTTTGCACAAGAAGGTATTTTGCCAGGAAAGGCAACGGTTGCTGTAAATGTAGCGGATTTGAACCTTTCGTCAGACGAATCTTTGTATTGTTATTATTATGATGAAGATAAGGGAGAATTGCTCGAAGGACAGCCGGTAACGGTTGATGAGAATGGCAACGTAGCGATTGAAATTGAACATTGTTGTAAGTATGTAGTAACAAGTGCGAAGATTGCTGAGTTGGTAAATAAAGTTGAGATTGTTGTACCTGAGTCAAAGGTATTAAATGTTGGAGATACGCTTAATTTGTCTGCAACAATAACACCGGAAACAGCAACAAACAAATCAATTACATGGACAAGCAGTGATGATGCAATTGCGACTGTTGATGAATCAACGGGTATGGTAACAGCTAAATCAACGGGTACAGTTACGATTAAAGCAACTGCAAAAGATGGCAGCAAAAAGTTTGATGAAATAGAACTGAGTATAGTAGCGAAGGAGTGTAAGCATGAGAACACAGAAGTCAGAAACGCAAAGAAAGCAAGCTGCACAGAAGCAGGCTATACCGGTGACACTTACTGTGTGGACTGTGACACGAAGCTTGCAACAGGTGAAGTAATCGCTAAGAAAGATCATACATCCAGCGACTGGATCGTAGATAAGGCAGCAACCATCGATGCAGAGGGAAGCAGACATAAGGAATGTACCGTCTGCAAGACCGTTCTTGCAAAGGAAGCAATCGCAAAGCTTCCATCACCAACACCGACACCAGATCCGGAGCCGACACCAGAACCAGTTGTAACACCGGATGTGACAATCCGTTACACAACCCATGTACAGACCTTTGGCTGGCAGGGTGATGAGAACAATGCAAGCAAGTGGTTTGTAAATGGTAAGATGGCTGGTACAAGTGGTAAGGCAAAGAGATTGGAAGGTATCAAGATCCGTGTCTATGGAAACGATAATCTTGGAATCCAGTACACAACCCATTGCCAGAGTTACGGCTGGTTACCTTGGTCCGCAAATGGTGAAATGAACGGAACTGAGGGCGAAGCAAAGCGATTAGAAGCAATCAAGATTCAGCTTACAGGCGCAGATAAAGATAAGTATGATGTTTATTACAGAGTCCATGCACAGTCATATGGCTGGCTTGGCTGGGCGAAGAACGGTGCACCATCCGGAACCGCAGGCTATGCAAAGAGACTCGAAGGAATCCAGATCGTGGTAGTGAAGAAGGGTGCAGCTGCACCGGGTGTCAACTACGCAGGTGTTAACGCAGCATCGGGTGTACATCAGGCAAAGAGTTATATTGCAAAGGCTGGTTCTTCTCCAGTGGTTGGCAATCAGGCAACTTCAAATACAAATCCAAGTGTGGCAGGTGAGGCAAATGTAAACGTTGCATACCGCACACACGTACAGACCTTTGGCTGGCAGGGATGGAAGTATAACGGACAGATGAGTGGTACTTCCGGACAGGCAAAGAGACTCGAAGGCATCAACATCAAGCTCACAAACAAGCCATACAGCGGAAGCATTGTTTACACAACGCATGTACAGACTTACGGCTGGCAGGGAAATGAGAACAATCCAAATACATGGAAGCGTGATGGAGATATGTCTGGTACAAGCGGCGAGGCAAAGCGGCTTGAGGCGATCCGTATTGCATTGACTGGCGAGATGGCAGAGCATTACGATGTATATTACCGTGTCCATGCACAGAGTTTTGGCTGGCTTGGCTGGGCGAAGAACGGCGAAGCTGCCGGAACAGCGGGACTTGCGAAGAGACTGGAAGGAATCCAGATCGTGCTTGTACCAAAGGGTGGTAATGCACCAGCGAGAAGCTATCAGGGTATCACCAGTGTGAAAACACAGGCATATATCAAAAAATAAGCAGTAAAAACAGGGCTTCGGGGAGTGAAATCCCCGGAGCTTTTTTTGTCTAAAATATTGAAAGTAAGGGAAGAATGTGCTAAAATACCTAAGTTTGTTGTAGTTGAGTATGTATATAGAGATGAGGAAAGAGATATGCAGATTACAAGAGAAGATGTAAGAAACGTAGCAATTATCGCCCATGTCGATCATGGTAAGACAACCCTCGTGGACGAACTGTTGAAGCAGAGTGGTGTATTCCGTGACAATCAGGAAGTCGCAGAGCGTGTCATGGATTCGAATGACATCGAGCGTGAGAGAGGTATCACAATCCTTTCTAAGAACACCGCAGTTACTTATAAGAATACGAAGATCAATATCATCGACACACCGGGCCATGCCGATTTCGGTGGCGAGGTAGAGCGTGTCTTAAAGATGGTAAATGGCGTTATCCTCGTGGTAGATGCATTTGAAGGTGCGATGCCACAGACGAAGTTCGTGCTCAAAAAAGCACTGGAACTGGATCTGAACGTAATCGTGTGTATCAATAAAATTGATCGTCCGGAGGCAAGACCGGCAGAAGTAGAAGAGGAAGTATTGGAGCTTTTGTTAGAGCTTGATGCAAATGAGAAGCAGCTTGACTGCCCATTTGTTTACGCATCCGCAAAGGCAGGTATCGCATCCCTTTCACCAGATGAACCGGGTACAGATATGCAGCCATTGTTCGAGACGATCCTGAAATATATCCCTGCACCAACCGGTGATCCGGATGCAGGTACACAGATTCTGATCAGTACGATTGATTATAATGAGTATGTTGGCCGTATCGGTGTAGGTAAGGTGGATAATGGTACGATCAAGCTGAATCAGGATGCAATCATCGTAAACCATCATGAGCCTGACAAGTACCGCAAGGTAAAGATTGGTAAGTTATATGAGTTTGAAGGTCTGAACAAGGTGGAAGTGAACGAGGCAGGTATCGGCTCGATCGTAGCGATTTCCGGTATTTCAGATATCCACATCGGTGATACAATCTGTTCACCGGATGATCCGGAACCAATTCCGTTCCAGAAGATTTCTGAGCCTACGATTGCCATGCATTTCATGGTAAATGATTCACCGCTTGCAGGTAAGGAAGGAAAGTTCGTTACTTCCCGTCATCTGCGTGACCGTCTGTTCCGTGAGTTAAATACGGATGTATCTTTGCGTGTAGAAGAGACTGATACAACCGAGAGCTTCAAGGTATCCGGACGTGGCGAGCTGCATTTGTCCGTACTGATCGAGAATATGCGTCGTGAGGGTTATGAGTTCGCCGTAAGTAAGGCAGAGGTTATTTATAAAGAAGATGAAAAGGGCAAGAAATTAGAGCCGTTTGAGATTGCGGTGATTGATGTGCCAGACGAATTCTCCGGTACAGTTATCAATATGCTGAATCAGCGTAAGGGTGAGCTGCAGGGCATGGCACCAACTGGAAATGGTACAACGAGACTGGAGTTTTCTATCCCATCCCGTGGACTGATCGGTTTCCGTGGTGATTTCATGACCGCTACCAAGGGAAATGGTATCATCAATACCATGTTTGATGGATATCAGCCATACAAGGGCGATATGAATTACAGAAGTCAGGGCTCTCTGATCGCGTTTGAGTCAGGTGAGAGTATCACATATGGTCTGTTCAATGCGCAGGAGCGTGGAACACTCTTTATCGGACCGGGCGAGCAGGTCTACGGCGGTATGGTCGTTGGACAGTGCGGTAAGGCAGAGGATATCGAAGTAAATGTCTGCAAGAAGAAGCAGCTTACGAATACACGTGCATCCGGTTCTGATGATGCGCTGAAGCTGACACCTCCAAAGATTCTTTCTCTGGAGCAGGCACTGGATTTCATTGATACAGACGAGCTTTTGGAGATCACACCGAAGTCTATCCGTATCCGTAAGAAGATTCTGGATCCGACACTTCGTATGCGTGCAAAGCGTGCGATGCAGAGTAATTAGTCTGTAAAAACTGAATCAAAACAAAAGAATGTGAGAATTTCGTAAAATTTGTGCAATATTTACGAAATTCTCTTTTTTTTTATGGAAGATTTTCAGGCAGTGTGGTAAAATAAAAATAACGTGTGAATAGCAGACATTGCGTTTCGCGAATAAGGCAGGAGGAGGTATATATGGCTTTAACAGTTTGGCTGATCATTACGGTTGTCTTGATCGTTGCGGAAATCATTACATTGGGTCTGACGTCAATCTGGTTTGCTGGCGGCGCGCTTATTGCGGGGCTGATTTCGCTGACCGGAGCACACTGGCTTGTGCAGATTCTTGTATTTGCAGTGGTTTCAGCAATCTTATTTGTATTTACCAGACCGATTGCAACGAAGCATTTCATGAAGAACATCGAAAAGACGAATGTGGATAGTCTGATCGGAAAGGAAGGCATTGTAAAACAGGAAATCGATAATATCGAGGCACAGGGTGTCGTAAAATTAAACGGCATGGACTGGACAGCACGTTCTGTGAATGGAACCAAGATTCCAGCAGGCGAAAAGGTGCTGGTCGATAGTATTGATGGCGTGAAGCTAATGGTTGTTAGAAAAGAAAATTCATAATTGGGAGGAACAAGATGAACGGAGCACAGATTTTAGGTATTTTTCTTGTTGTTTTAGTCGTGATCGTGATTTGCAGCTCGATCCGTGTTGTACCACAGGCACATGCATATGTCATTGAGCGTTTGGGAACATACAATACGACATGGTCAGCAGGTCTGCATTTGAAGACGCCTTTGATTGATAAGGTAGCACACCGCATTTCCATGAAAGAGCAGGTTGTTGATTTTGCACCACAGCCGGTAATCACAAAAGATAATGTTACGATGCGGATTGATACAGTCGTATTCTTCCAGATCACAGATCCGAAGTTGTTTGCATATGGTGTGGAAAAGCCAATCATGGCGATTGAAAATCTGACAGCAACAACGCTTCGAAATATCATTGGTGAACTGGAACTTGACCAGACTCTGACATCGAGAGAGACGATCAATACAAAGATGCGTGCGACTTTGGACGAGGCGACAGATCCTTGGGGTATCAAGGTCAACCGTGTCGAACTGAAGAATATCATTCCACCAGCAGCTATTCAGGATGCGATGGAAAAGCAGATGAAGGCAGAGCGTGAGAGACGTGAGCAGATCCTGATCGCAGAAGGTGAGAAGAAGTCCGCAATTCTTCGCGCAGAAGGACAGAAGGAGTCCCTGATTCTTTCCGCAGAGGCAGAAAAGCAGTCCGCAATTCTGCGTGCAGAGGCGACAAAGGAAGCAACCATCCGCCGTGCCGAAGGTGAGGCAGAAGCGATCCTGAAAGTACAGCAGGCAAATGCAGATGGTATCAAGTTCCTGAATGAAGCTGCACCAGATCAGGCGGTTCTTACATTGAAGAGTCTTGAGGCATTTGCCAAGGCAGCAGACGGAAAAGCAACAAAGCTGATTATTCCGAGTGAGATTTCCGGTATTGCAGGGCTTGCGTCTTCCCTGACAGAGATCGTGACGAAAAATAGTGAGTCGTAGACAGGAGGAAGTTTTGAATGAGTGATAAGGCATCTGCACAACAGGATTTACTAAAGGAGCTATACAACTACAGTGCAACTGTCATTCCCGGAACGGAGACACTGATTGCAGAACTCAGACACAACCGGCAGTCCGATACGGACGAACTGTTCAATCTGGTGATTCAGGGAATCAACTGGGAGATCGAAGTGTTTAATAACTGTGAGGATCTGATTAACCGGGATGAACAAAGAATTGACAAAGCAAGGATGGCGTCCGCAGTCGGACGCCTCGGCAAAGTGCTGCAGGAAAAGGATGATATCAAGCTTGCAGCGTCTCTGGAGGTGGACTTTTTACCGTTCTTAAAGGCGATGAAACGTGTTGCAGAGACGATAAATGTGTAAAAAAATGTAAAATTTAGTATTATTTACCATTTCAATGAGTTTTTTCAAGAAAAAATTATAAAAATTGCCTAAAAGTGTTTCACTTTTTTAGGTTTAATGCTATAATATAAACATATTATGCTAAAAGGGGTGACATTATGATTAAAAAAGAAATGATTGCTATGCTTTTAGCAGGCGGACAGGGAAGTCGTCTGGGCGTTTTGACTTCCAAGCTTGCTAAGCCGGCGGTTGCATTTGGTGGAAAATATAAGATTATCGATTTCCCACTCAGCAACTGTATTAATTCGGGGGTTGATACTGTCGGCGTGTTGACACAGTATAGACCACTCCGGCTCAACCAGCACATCGGTATCGGTATCCCGTGGGATCTGGATCGAAGCATCGGTGGTGTAACCGTACTTCCTCCATATGAGAAGAGTGCAAACAGCCAGTGGTATACAGGTACTGCGAACGCAATCTATCAGAATCTTGAGTATATTGACTACTACAATCCAGACTATGTACTGATCCTCTCCGGAGATCATATCTACAAGATGGATTATGAGGCAATGCTTGACTACCATAAGACAAGCAAGGCCGATATCACATTGGCAACCTATCAGGTACCAATGGAGGAAGCAAGCCGTTTCGGTGTTGTTATCACAGACGATACCGGATGTATTCAGGAGTTTGAGGAGAAGCCAGAACATCCACGCAGCAACAAGGCGTCTATGGGTATTTATATATTCAACTGGAAAGTGCTTCGTGAGGCTTTGACAGCATTAAAGGATCAGCCATCCTGTGACTTTGGTAAGCATATCATTCCATATTGCCATGAGCGTGGAAGCAAGATCTGTGCTTACGAGTACAAGGGCTATTGGAAGGATGTAGGAACACTTGGTTCTTACTGGGAAGCAAATATGGAGCTTGTTGATATCATTCCAGAGTTCAACCTCTATGAGGAGTTCTGGAGAATCTACACAAAGAGCGACCAGCTTCCACCACAGTACATTGATCCGGAAGGATCAGTGACAGAGAGTATCGTTGGTGAGGCAACGGAGGTTTACGGTACAGTACAGCATTCCGTTATCGGTTCCGGCGTTACAATCGGAAAGGGCGCAGTTATCAAGAATTCCATCATTATGAATGGTGCAGTGATTGGTGACGGTGTCGTTATGGACAAGGCAATTATCGCAGAGGGTGTTCATATTGGAGACAACGCAGAACTTGGTGTCGGCGAGGAAGTTCCAAATGAACTTGCACCACATATCTACTCATACGGTCTTGTAACAATCGGAGAGAATTCCGTGATCCCGGCAGGTGTTAAGATTGGTAAGAACGTTGCCATCTTTGGAGAGACAACCATTGACGAATACCCGGATGGATTGTTAAAGAGTGGGTCTAGTATTATAAAGGCAGGTGAGTAGAATGAGAGCAATCGGTATTATTTTAGCAGGTGGAAATAGCAGCAGAATGGGAGAGTTGTCCGCAAAGAGAGCGGTTGCAGCTATGCCAATCGTGGGAAGCTATCGTGCAATTGATTTTACACTTTCCAACATGACAAACTCTCATATCCAGAAGGTAGCTGTTTATACACAGTATAATTCACGTTCGTTGAACGAGCATTTGAATTCCTCCAAGTGGTGGGATTTCGGTAGAAAACAGGGTGGACTTTATCTGTTTACACCAACGATTACAGCGACAAACAGCTATTGGTACAAGGGAACTGCAGATGCGCTGTATCAGAATATCAATTTCCTGAAATCTGCGCATGAGCCATATGTAGTTATTGCAAGTGGTGATGCAGTGTACAAGCTGGACTACAACAAGGTACTGGAAGAGCATATCGCAACAGGTGCAGATATCACAGTTGTATGTAAGGATATTCAGCCAGGTGAGGATGATATCAACCGTTTCGGCGTTGTAAAGCTTGCAGATGATAATCGTGTAATCAGCTTCGAGGAGAAGCCAATCGTGGCAGAAACCAATACAGCATCAATTGGTGTCTACGTTGTAAGACGTCGTCAGTTGATTGAACTGCTGGAGGCATGTGCCGCAGAAGGCAGAAGTGATTTTGTAAATGACATTCTTGTTCGTTACAAGAACGTAAAGAAGATTTATGCATATAAGCTAGATTCTTACTGGAGAAATATCGGTACGATTGATTCTTATTTCAAGACCAATATGGATTTCCTGAAGAAGGATATTCGTGATTACTTCTTCCGTCAGCACCCGGATGTATATTCAAAGGTGGAAGATCTGCCACCGGCAAAATACAACGGAGATGCGGCTGTCAGCAACAGCCTGATCGCAAGCGGAAGCATTATCAATGGTACGGTAGAGGATTCCGTTCTTTTCAAAAAAGTTTATATCGGTAATAACTGTGTCATCAAGAATTCGATTATTCTGAATGATGTACATATTGGAGATAACTGTTATATTGAGAATTGTATCGTGGAGAGCCGTGATACACTTCGTGCAAATACAGTACATACCGGAGATCCAAATGAGATCAAGGTCATCGTTGAGAAGAATTTTAGATACGCATTATAATTTCACAAAAAGAGTTGCGTAAAAGGGGGACTAATATGCAAATCACAGATGTAAGGGTACGTAAGGTTACAAAAGAAGGCAAGATGCGCGCAGTTGTTTCGATTACAATTGATGATGTATTTGTAGTACATGATATCAAGGTAATTGAAGGAGAGAAGGGACTGTTTATCGCGATGCCGAGTCGAAAGGCGTCGGATGGTGAATATCGAGATATTGCACATCCGATCAATTCTGAGACAAGAGACAAAATCCAGAGTCTCATTCTTGAGAAATATCAGGAAGTAGCGTCTGAGTCTGAGGATGAAGAGTAAAATAGCAAAGGGCTGTTGCGTCTGCGACAGCCCATTTTTTCAAAATAAGTAAGGAGACGTAAGAGGGCATGGAAGAAGAATATAGCGTAAGTGTGACACAATTGATTCAAAAGATGAATCTGATCAATCATACGCCTGAAATTGATACCGATCATATATTGATCAAAGATCCGAACATGAACCGTCCGGCAGTTCAGCTGGCGGGATTTTTTGAACATTTTGATTCAGCACGTATTCAGATATGTGGAAATGTCGAGTTTGCGTATATTTCAAATATGCATACAGAGGAAGAGAATATCCAGATATTTGAAAAGTTATTTGCATTCAAGATTCCGTGTCTGATCTTCTGTCGTAATATAAAGCCATACGATTATATCATCGAGACCGGAAAACGATGTGGAATCCCAATTCTGACCGATACTTCGGAGACAACGTCTGACTTCGTACATGAGGTTGTAAAGTGGCTGCATGTGGAGCTTGCACCACGTATTTCCATTCATGCGGTTTTGTTGGATGTATATGGTGAGGGTGTCATGATCACCGGAGACAGCGGTCTTGGTAAGAGTGAGGCAGCGCTGGAGATGATCCGGCGTGGACATCGTCTTGTATCGGATGATGTTGTGGAGATTAAGAAGGTTTCGGATGAGACATTGATTGGTACGGCTCCGGATATTACGAGACATTTTATCGAGCTTCGAGGAATTGGAATTATCGATGTCAAGAGTATGTTCGGTGTAGAGTGTGTTAAGCATACGCAGAGCATTGACCTGATCGTGAATCTGGAAGAGTGGGACAAGGATGCAAACTACGATCGTCTGGGACTGGAGGATCAGTATACAGAGATTCTCGGAAATAAGATCGTCAGTCATTCGATTCCGATTCGACCGGGACGGAATATTGCGGTTATCGTGGAGGCAGCAGCCGTTAACCACAGACAGAAGAAGATGGGATACAATGCCGCACAGGAATTGTATAACCGTGTAACGCAGAATATAGCGAAGAATTCACATAATGTCTAAGAGGAATAAGGAGGATATAGAGTAACATGGCAAAGTATGTATTTGGTGTAGATATCGGAGGAACAACAGTTAAGATTGGTCTTTTCACAGCAGAAGGAACGATGGTTGACAAGTGGGAGATCACAACACGCACCGATGAAGGTGGAAAGTATATCTTAGGCGATATCGCAGCATCCATCGAGGATAAGCTTGCAGATAAGCAGATTGACAAGAGCGAAGTAAAGGGTATCGGAATGGGTGTTCCGGGACCAGTCAAGGCAGACGGAACGGTTCTTCGCTGTGTAAACCTTGGATGGGGAATCTTCAATGCAGCCGATGAATTATCCAAGATCATCGGACTTCCAGTGAAGGTTGGTAACGATGCCAACATGGCAGCGCTCGGTGAGATGTGGCAGGGCGGTGGAAAAGGCTTCAGCAACATCGTTATGGTAACACTTGGAACCGGTGTTGGCGGTGGTATCATCTTAGACGGAAAGATGCTTTCCGGTGTGAATGGTGCTGGCGGTGAGATCGGACATATCCAGGTGAACGATGGTGAGACTGAGGTTTGCGGCTGTGGCAGAAAGGGATGTCTGGAGCAGTACACATCTGCAACTGGTATCGTAAGAATGGCAAATACATTGCTCAACACAACGGATCGTCCATCTGCACTTCGCAACGTACAGTATGTATCTGCAAAGGAAGTGTTCGATGCAGCAAAACAGGGCGACGAGCTTGCAGCGGAGATCGTAGACAGACATGGTAAGTGTCTTGGTAAAGCATTGGCACAGATTGCATGTGTGGTTGACCCGGAAGTATTTGTTATCGGCGGCGGTGTATCCAAGGCAGGTACGATCATCACAGATACAACAGAGAAGTATTTCAAGGAGTATGCATTTCACGCATGTAAGAACACGAAGTTTACACTTGCAACACTTGGAAATGATGCTGGTATGTACGGCGGAGCCTGTGCAATTATGAACGATTAGTGATGCCTAATCGTGAAAATGACGAAGGGAAGCAGTTTTTCTTGGTATTTTTCTATATATTTTCACATTGAATAAATTTTGCCCATAAGTTATGATAAAGCAGAGCTTATGGGCTTTTTTATGTTTATTTTTGTGAGGAACGTATGAGTTTGAAGATAGAAGAGATTAAAATATTGGAGCAGGAGCCGATGTGCAAGCATACGACATTTCGCATTGGCGGGGCGGCAAAGTATTTTGCAATGCCGAAAAATACGGCTGAAATCCAGACATTGATTGCATATTGCAAGGAACACAAGCTTGATTATTGTGTACTTGGAAATGGAAGCAATGTCCTATTTACAGATGCCGGATATGATGGCATGATTATCCAGATTGGCAGTGCCATGAGTGAAATCCGGGTGGATGGAACTTCCGTGTATGCGCAGGCAGGAGCGATTCTGGCGCGCGTGGCGAATCTGGCATATGAGGCGGGACTTACAGGCATGGAGTTCGCTGCAGGTATACCAGGAAGCATCGGTGGTGCGATTGTGATGAATGCAGGCGCCTATGGTGGTGAGATGAAGGATATCGTATCGTATGTGGAGGTGCTGTCGACGGATGGCACACTTCGAAGCTATGCTTGTGATGAGATGGAGTTTGCCTATCGCCATAGCATCATCGACGCAGATAAAATCGTGGTTGGTGTCGGACTGACACTGGAACACGGAGATAAGATAGCAATTCTTGACCGGATGAATGAACTGGCTGAGGCGAGACGAAGTAAACAGCCGCTCGAATATCCGAGTGCAGGATCGACGTTTAAACGTCCGGAAGGGTATTTTGCAGCAAAGCTGATTGATGACAGTGGATTGCGTGGATACCGGGTCGGCGGTGCGATGGTATCGGAGAAGCATTGTGGATTTGTTGTAAATGTGGAGCAGGCGAGTAGTGCAGATGTGCTGGCAGTGATGCAGCATGTGCAGGAAGTTGTGAACGAGAAGTACGGTGTGATGTTGGAACCGGAGGTAAGAATTATCCGATGAGATTTGTAATTGTAACAGGAATGAGCGGGGCAGGAAAATCAACGGTGTTGAAGATGTTAGAGGATATGGGATTCTTCTGCGTCGATAACCTCCCGGTCATGTTAATTGAAAAGTTTGCAGAGATTGCACACGATGATAAGCTGGAGGTCGACAATGTCGCCATCGGCGTGGATATCCGGAGCGGGCAGGCACTTGGAGAGATGTCTGTGTGTCTGGAGACTTTGAAGAAGCGGAATTTTACCTATGAGATTCTCTTCCTTGATGCAACGGAACCGGTGCTTGTAAAACGGTATAAGGAGACGCGAAGGGCGCATCCGTTGTCCAAGCATGGAAGAATTAACGAAGGTATCGTCAAGGAACGGGAGAAGATCGAATTTTTGCGTCAACGCGCAGATTATATTATTGATACGAGCAATCTCCTGACTCGCGAGTTAAAACATGAGATTGAGAAGATATTTGTGGAGGGCAAACAGTACAACAACATTATTGTGACTGTGATGTCCTTTGGATTCAAGTATGGAATCCCAAGAGATTCCGACCTTGTATTTGACGTGCGTTTTTTGCCGAATCCATATTATGTTCCGGAGCTTCGCCCGCAGACAGGAAATGATAAACCGGTCTCCGATATGGTGAAGGATTGCAAAGAATATCCGGCATTTATGGAGAAGCTCACAGATATGCTGGAGTTTCTGATTCCCAATTATCTGAAAGAGGGTAAAAATCAGTTAGTGATTTCCGTGGGATGTACCGGAGGAAAACACCGCTCTGTGACAGTGGCAAATGCACTGTACGAGACATTGGAGAAGCTTCCGTATACGGTACGTCTGTATCATAGAGATATTGGCAAAGACCGTATTGTGAAAGGGGAGTAGGTATGTCGTTTTCATCAAAGGTGAAAGCGGAACTGCTTTCCCATATCAGCACAGGCAGACATTGCCGGATGGCAGAGCTTGCTGCTATGATCGCAATGTCCGGTGAATACCGGGGGGGTGTCTGGACGATGCGCGGGGAAAACACGATCTTACAGGAGAAAATCACGAGGCTTACTGCACTTCTGGATGTGGATATTAACACACCAGAGGGCAGACAGATGTTAAAACTGACGGATCATGGAGATTATCTTTCGGTGAATCCGATTCTGGTAGAACGGAATTGCTGTAAGCAGGCATTTATCCGCGGGGCATTTCTGGCAACTGGCTCCCTGACTGATCCGGAGAAGGGGTATCATTTCGAGATCGTCTGTGACCATGCGGAACAGGAGGATATGTTAGCCAGACTGATTCGTGATTTTTCGATTGAACCGAAGCAGATCCAGCGCAAAAAATATTACGTGGTTTACATCAAGGATGGATCGATGATCGTCGATCTGTTAAATATCATGGGGGCGCATGTGTCTCTGATGGATATGGAAAATATACGCATTTTAAAAGACATGCGCAATTCCGTCAACCGGCGTGTAAATTGTGAGACTGCGAACTTAAACAAGGTTGTGAGTGCTGCCGTCAAGCAGATGGAAGACATCACGTATATTGAACAGACAAAAGGATTAAAATATCTTCCAGAACATTTGCGGGAAATCGCAAGTCTGCGTATGGAAGAACCGGATACGAGTCTGGTGGAACTTGGTAAGAAATTAAATCCACCGCTTGGAAAATCCGGAGTCAATCATAGATTGAAAAAAATAAGTGATATAGCCAATGAGCTAAGGAGGAACCAAAATGATCAGTAAGACAGTCGTTGTGAATTTACCAGCAGATGCAGAGGCAAGACCGGTGGCCGTTCTCGTGCAGATTGCAAGCAAGTATGAGAGTAAAATTACAATCAATTCTCAGAACCGGAGAATCAATGCGAAAAGCATCATGGGAATGATGAGCCTTGGATTCGGTAACGGGGATGCGCTTGAAATCGAAGCGAATGGACCGGATGAGGAGGTTGCTGTCGAGGAAATGAAAAATTATATTGAATCTGTCAAGTAGTCTTTGTTGCATAGGAATTTTAACTATGGTATTATAAAGATAATTATGCAGGGGGAAAGACCACAAAGGAGGATATCAGATGGGAAAGCTTAGCAGTTTTTTTAGCAAGATTCCGTTTTTGTCCGGTCTTGGCGGAAAGAAAAAATCAGCCAAGAGCAACGTAGAACTTCAGTATGATAAGGCAATCAACCTGATGGAAAATGGAAATGCCGAGGATGCCGTAGAGATATTCGAGAAGATTGTAGATATTGCAATCATGGACCCGAATTACAAGAATTTTGGTACGGATGCCCTGAAAATATTAGGGGAGCTGTATGAGACCGGAAAGTATAGTAACTGTATTGTCGATGTAGATTTGAATAAGGCGACACAGTACTATGAGAAATATACGAATTTGAGTAAAGATGGCGAGATGATCTACAAGCTCGCACAGATGCTGCTCGACATTCAGAACTTCTCAAAGGCAATCACATTCTTTGAGAAGGCGACGGAGTGTGGTATCAAGGCAGCGTACATGAATCTCGGTAGTATCTATGAGAATGGTCTGAATCGTGTGGATCAGTACGGAAACAAGAGTGATTTTGTCGTACCGGTGGATTACGAGAAGGCGATGTCATGGTACAAGAAGCTTGCTGATATGGGTGATACGAAGGCAAAGTCCGCATATGACCGTGTCGAGTATGCAAGCCAGCATACAGACAGCATTGAGTTCGAAGAGAAGGACAAGCTCTATACAGAGATTGCAGAGGCAAGACGTGCGAAGGGCAAGGAGCCAAAATACAAGGCAATCGATCCGGCTCGTCTGCAGTATCAGTACACTTATGTACATAACCAGATTGATGGATATATCCACAAGCTTCCAAAGGACTGGGTAAAGACCATCAACAGCAATACGGATGAGGAATATTATGCACCAAGCCTTACATACAAGGATTTCGCGATGTATGTAAGCTATGACAGTATTCCAAGAGATTCCAAGAAGACATTGGAGAATTATCTTCGTTATTGCAACGATGCATTTGACGAGGAATTGCAGTTGAAGGCATATATCACAGAGTATGCAGATGGTATCTGTACAACGTTCTACCACAAGGAGATGGAAAAGGGTATTGTAACTTTTGCATTCTATCAGGGTAAGCGACTTGCATGTATGCGTTTCGTATGTGCATCTATGGAGATCATCGAGCAGTATGAGGAAATCATCTTTGAGACTGCGAACTCATTTGCATTTGTTGATCCAACCCTGGTCAGTGACCAGAGTTTGAACCGTAAGGATAATCAGTATTACAGTGAGGCACTGTACTGTTATTACTTAGAGGACTACGAGGGCGCGATGGCGGCTGCAAAGCAGGCATTGAAGCTTGGTAGTATTAAGGCAAGTTATCTGTTGATCGAGCTGTATTACGATGATGATTCACCGTATAAGGATCTCGAGAAGACGATCAGTTACGCAAAGCAGTTGTTTGATGCGACGAAAGATCCGGATCTGGCATTCCTGCTTGGTAACATTTACGATCAGAAGATGAAGGATTACATGAAGGCACTCAACTGGTACGAGACAGCACATCGTCTCGGTCATCGACGGGTTGCATTCTATCTCGGACGTTTTTATTACTATGGTGTACTTCGTACGAAGCGTGATGGTATCAAGGCGTTAGAGTATTTCAAGGAAGCGCAGGCAAATGGTATTCTGGAAGCAGAAGCTTATATCAAGGATATTCAGGAGCTTGGTAACGAGGATCTGCAGCGTTCTGTGGAGACATGGGAGCGTTCCGTAGAAGCTGGAAGCGGACAGGCAGCTTTGAAGGTTGCACTGTACAAGCAGAGTCAGGTGTTCTATATTGCAAATTCGTATGAGATTGAGAAAGCATTTTTGGAAGCCCTTGGACTTGGTAGCTATCAGGCAGCTTATGAGCTTGGTAAGATCTACCAGCAGCAGGAGGTAGATGAGAATTATCGTGGCGAGATCAAGAGTATCAAGTACTTTGAGAAAGCTTACGACAATGGATATGAGGACTTCGATAAGGACAACCTGTTCAAGGTCATCGAATATAAGGCTGGCAAGACGAGCGATATGAGCAAGCAGATCGAGCTTTATATGCAGAGTGCTAAACAGGCATATGTTCCTGCCGTGAAGAAGATTGTTGAGATGGTAGCGTATATCACACCGAATATTGTAGACTTGTATCGTGAGTTGTGTGAGATCGCGGAGACCGGCGATGACAGCGCGATTATCTCTATGAATATGTTGGAGAAGAAGTACACAGATCTTGTAATCAAGCAGCCAACAAGTGGTCAGAAGGTGATCGAGAACAAGTTCTTCCGTCTGTGCGTTCCGAAGGAGAGTACAGCCGTGATCAACGACGAGGGTGGTACGATCAAACTTGCAGATTCCGTTGTAGAATTTGCAGTTGCTGAGATGCCGGTCAGTGCAGATCAGGAGGAGGATTACCTGAAGATTTACAAGCTGATCCTGTCTGAGTACCTGCCGGATGAGAATGCAGAGATTATCATTGCGAACTCCCGTATGATTGGATCCGGTATGCGTGAGACAAAGAACAACGTACATTCTTACAGTATCCTGTTGATCAGCTCAAAGAACCAGTATCTGTTCAAACTGAGCTCCAGAGATCGTCGCGAGATGATGATGTTCAAGGATAAGGTGCTTGAGATTGCGAAGTCTCTGGTTGAGACTGGCGAGATCTATGTTGCAACCGAGGAAGCAAAGAAGAAGATTGGACTTTCGTTCCTGCTTCAGTCGAACGACAGTGGATTCCTTTCAATTGGAAAGGCAGAATAATTTCAGAGTTTATAAAACGCCATGCGTTTGGGATTCCCAATCGCATGGCGTTTTT
>CAVKUW010000077.1:0-16821 GCA_963659815.1 Butyricicoccaceae bacterium | reverse complement strand
GGCATACGAACCGAAAAAGTCGCTGATGAAACAAATCGAACAGATGCATGAAGCGTATGAGATCGAGGATGCCGGATATCAGACGGATTGCACGTATATTTTGAATGCAGTTGCCCTTGTGTGGGCGTATTTTACAGAGCCAGTTGTATACGGTTTACAGGAACAGATGGCATAGGAAGGATGAGAAATATGAGAGTTGGATTATTTACAGACACATATTATCCGGAGACAAATGGAGTTGCGACTTCGGTGTATCAATTGAAAAAAGAGCTCGAGGCAAGGGGACATCAGGTCTATGTATTTACTGTCAGTAACCCGGCACAAAAGGAGAAGGAAACACATGTGTACCGGATGCGGAGCCTGCCGTGCATCCTGTTGAAGGATCGGCGGGTAAGCTGTGCATTTGCGACGAAATGGTACCGGATCATCGGGGCTTTGCATCTGGATATCATTCATACGCAGACGGAGTTTTTCGTGGGACATATCGGCCGGCGGGCTGCGGAGAAGTTCCATATTCCGGTTGTACATACGTATCACACCCTGTACGAAGATTATACACATTACCTGAAGATTCCGGGCAATGCAAAACTGAAAGGCATCATACGGAAATGGAGCCGGATCTGTCTGAATCGTGCTGATCGTATCGTGGTGCCGACAGAGAAGGTGCGGAACATCGTGCAGGGATACGGCGTGAAGAAAGAAATTACCGTACAGCCAACAGGTATTCAGTTAGGCAAGTTCGGGATGGTGGACTGGAATGAGGTCACTGCACTGAAACAGCGATATGGCATCAAGCCAGAACAGCATGTGCTGCTGAGTATCGGACGATTGTCGCAGGAGAAAAATATTGCGGAGCTTTTGCATTTTCTGAAAGCGGTTGCTGCAGTGGATAAAGATGTCCGGCTGTTGATCGTCGGAGATGGACCGGAACGGGAGAACTTAGAACAGATCGTGCAGGAATCCGGAATTGCATCATATGTGTCATTCACAGGCGAAGTGCCGTGGAGCCAGATCCAGAATTACTATGCGCTTGGTGATGTTTTTGTATCAGGTTCCGTGAGCGAGACGCAGGGACTTACCTATGCGGAGGCATTGGCATCGGGAAAGCCGCTGCTTGTGCGGAAGGACGACTGCTTAAATGGACTGCTTGAGACCGGCGTCAATGGATATGCATATGAGAACGAAATGGAATTTCTGGCAGGTTACCGGAAGCTCTTTGATACGCAGACAGCGCTTGAAGAAACACAGGTGCGTGCCAGTGTGCAGAAGTTATCGTCGAAGGCGTTTGGCGAACACATCGAACAGATTTACCGGGAAGTAATCGGCGCGTATATGCAGAAGCATATGGAAGGGTATGAGTATGATGAACAGGATCGTTCAATGGCTGGATAAGTACAAAAAAAGCATATTTATAGTCAGTACGATCTGTGTGCTGATCCTGACTGTCATTGGCTGGCGTGCCGGCATCTTTACCGATCAGGAGAAGATGAAAGCATTCCTGAATGCCTGCGGCGTATTTGCGCCACTTTGTTTCATGCTGATTCAGGCGATACAGGTCGTGATACCGATTTTACCGGGTGCGGTTGGATGTCTGTACGGCGTGATATTCTGGGGACCAATCAAGGGATTTCTGCTTAACTATATTGGAATCTGTGTCGGTTCGATCTGGGCGTTTTTGATCGCGAGACATTTCGGACAGGAGCTTGTGATCAAGATGACAGGCGGTAAGTTCTTTGCGAAGTACAGTAAATATCTGCTGAAGGAAAATCAGTTTGAGAAGATTTTTGCACTGCTTATTTTCCTGCCGGTTGCCCCGGATGATTTCCTCTGCTATCTGGCGGGAATCAGTCAGATAACATTCCGGCGATTTACAGCGATTATCCTGCTTGGAAAACCATTGGCAATCATATTGTACAGCTTGGGATTGGACCGGATATTTCAAGGCGTTGTCAGTTTATTTGCGTGAAAGGGGTGATTAGAAAATGAGAGTGTTTTTATATTCCGGGTTACAAAAGTTAATTGAAAAAAGTGGAGTTGGCAGGGCACTCCGGCATCAGCAGTGTGCGGCGAGACAGAATCATATTGTTCTGGCAAGCTGTCTGGAAAATGCGGATGTCGTGCATATCAATACAGTATTTCCAAGATCGTTCCTGCTTGCGCAGCGTGCAAAGCGGCGGGGGATTCCGGTTGTGTATCATGCACATTCGACGAAGGAGGATTTCAGGAATTCCTTTATCGGTGCCAATCAGGTTGACTTCCTGTTTGGAAAATGGATTACCTTCTGTTATCAACAGGGCACGATGCTTGTCACGCCATCGGAGTATGCAAAAAGTCTGCTGCAATCCTATGGAATCAGGAAGAAAATCGAGGTCGTATCCAATGGCATTGATCTGGATTATTACGACAGAGATCGGGTAGATCCGAATGCATTTCGGAAGAAATATGGATATGGACCAGAGCAGAAAATTGTGATGTGTGCAGGGCTTACGATTGAACGAAAAGGAATCTTTGATTTTGTAGAACTGGCAAAACGGATGCCGGAATATCAGTTTATATGGTTTGGAGAAACCAATCCGCACACGATACCGGCGAAGGTGCGGAAACTTTTACGAATGAAATTACCAAACCTGCGGTTTGCAGGGTATGTGGAGCCGGATGCTTTGAGAGAGGCTTATGCCGGATGAGATCTGTTTTTCTTCCCGTCGAAGGAGGAGACAGAGGGGATCGTCGTGTTGGAGGCATTAGCTATGAAGATTCCGATTTTGCTTCGGGACATTCCGGTATATGCAGATTGGCTGCAGGATGGAAAGGAGGTGTATAAAGGACAGAATGTCGACGAGTTTCAGAAGATGATAACGAAGATACTGGAACACGAAACGGCAGATCTGACAGAAGCAGGGTATCAGGTTGCGAAAGACCGCGCCATTGAGAAGGTAGGAGAAAAGCTTCAGACAATCTATGAACATTGTATCAAGAAGGAGGTAGATGGAAAATGAAGAATAAAATAAGAGAAAAAGTAAAGAACATGAATCCGAAGAAAGGATATGTAAGATGGATCATCTGTGTTGTGATCTTCTGTGTACTGGCAGGAGTTGGAACGGCGGTGAAATTTGGCAGCCGGATTCCGGAGATGAAATCGCAGATGGAAGCAATCGAGAAAACGAAGGATGAAAATGATAAGAAGCAGGAAATCGCAGAGGCAGAAAACGGCGATAACCAGAAAGGTGATACTACAGGAAAGGAATCTGGAAAAGAATCCGGCAAGGAGGAAAAAGACAGCGAACACGATCATGAGTTTGATATTGAGAGCATCCTGAATCTTACGACAAGCGATTATGTATTCTTAGGAATCGTTGCAGGTCTGGCAGGTATCTTATTCGTGATCTATTGGATTTACACGACAGCATATGCGGTATCAAAGGCATGGCAGGTCGGAGCCAATGCATACCTGTTTGGCTTCCTGACATTCTTCACAAATCTGTTTGGTGTGGTATGTCTGTGGATCTATATCCGTTGCCATTCCATCTGTTCAAAATGTGGAAAATTGCAGGTAAGAAAGGCAAACAACTGCTCTTACTGCGGAACAGCGATTTATATCAAATGTCCAAACTGTGATACACGCGTTTCGGTAAAGGATGCATATTGCAGCGGTTGTGGAAGAAAAATGAACGATTAAAAAAATTGTGCAAAAATAATCAGGAAGGACTATAATTGTTTTAGTATAAAACGAAAGAAGGAATAACTATGTGGATTGCATTTGCATTTGGCTCTGCGCTGTTCGCAGGACTGACCGCAATTCTTGCAAAATGTGGAATTAAGAATACAGATTCCAACGTCGCAACGGCGCTTCGAACAATTATAGTCCTGATTTTTTCATGGATCATGGTATTCGTTGTGGGAGCACAAAAGGGGATTGCAGACATATCTGGAAAGACGCTTATTTTCCTGATCTTTTCCGGTTTGTCGACGGGTGCTTCGTGGCTTTGCTATTTTAAGGCACTGCAGCTTGGCGATGTCAATAAGGTAACACCGATTGATAAATCAAGTACGATTCTCACGATGCTCCTTGCATTTATCCTGTTACGGGAAGCATTGTCTCCGCTCAAGGTGATTGCGATGATCGCGATTGGTATGGGAACATATCTCATGATTCAGAAGAAGGAGACGGAAGAGAAGAAACAGGATGGCAAATGGTTGATCTATGCGATTGGTTCAGCGGTATTTGCCAGTCTGACATCGATTCTTGGAAAGGTTGGAATCCAGGATGTCAACTCGAATCTTGGAACGGCGATCCGGACGATCGTAGTACTTATCATGGCATGGGTCGTTGTATTTGTGACCGGAAAACAGCACACTGTAAAGCAGATCGAGAAATCAAGCTGGTTATTCTTAGTATTATCCGGAATTGCAACCGGTGCTTCGTGGCTTTGTTATTACCGGGCATTGCAGACCGGTCCGGCAAGCGTCGTTGTACCGATCGATAAGCTGAGTATTTTAGTTACGATTGCATTTTCCTATGTCGTATTCCATGAGAAATTAACGACAAAGGCTGGGATCGGTCTTGTGTTGATCGTTGCCGGAACGTTGCTATTGTTACTTTAATTTTCGTGAGCATGATCATATAATTGCTGGATCTCCTGCGGCAGGTGATCTGGAAGCATGGCGTGAATACCCTCCTCATTGCCATCTTCGATTGCCTTGTCGTAGTACCAGCATTTATATTTTAATAAATCCAAAGTTTTGTTTAGCCGTTCGATTTCAGCTTCGACGGCTTTTTTACGTTTTTCAAATAATTGTCTGCGTTCTGCATAAGTAGAATTTCCCAGTTGGCATAATTCAAAATATCGTTTGATATCGGAGATACCAAGCCCGGATGCTTTCAGACATTCGATGATACGTAGGGATTCGAGATCTTTGTCGTCAAACTGCCGGATGCCGGACTGACGTTTGAGATTCGGAAACAGTCCTTCTTTGTCGTAGTAGCGAAGTGTAGAGATTGGAAAATTATATAATTCAGCGACCTGTCCAATGGTGTACATAAGTATCCTCCTAAAAATAAAAAAGTTTGTAGAAATATCTTGACCTAAAGTTAGGTTTAAGTATTATGATAATAGCACATTCGGGAAAGAATGCAAATAGAAAATCATTTGAAAGGGGCAATTTATATGTATAACAAGACAATTACTTTGAACAATGGTGTGGAGATTCCACAGCTTGGACTTGGAACATGGTTTATCCCGGACGATCAGGTTGCAGATGCAGTGAAAGAAGCAACGAAGCTCGGATACAGACATATCGATACGGCACAGGCGTATGGTAACGAGCGCGGCGTCGGGGAAGGTGTGAGAACCTGCGGAATTAAAAGAGAGGAATTGTTTGTCGTATCCAAGGTCGCTGCGGAGCATAAGACTTATGAGGAAGCAAAGGCAGGAATTGACGCGACATTAGAGAAGATGGGACTGGACTATCTCGATATGATGATTATTCACTCACCACAGCCTTGGGTAGAGGTAAACCAGAGTGATGACCGTTATGTCGAGGGTAACCGTGCCGCTTGGAGAGCACTGGAAGAGGCATATAAGGCAGGTAAGTTAAGAGCCATCGGTATTTCGAATTTCCAGATCGGAGATATTGAGAGCCTGATGGAAGCAGCAGAGATCAAGCCGATGGTAAATCAGATTCTGCTTCATATCAGTAATACACCTGTTGAGCTTGTGGAGTATTGTCAGGCAAATGGCATCGCTGTGGAAGCGTATTCTCCAATTGCGCATGGTGAGATCCTGCATCAGCCGGAGATTCAGGCGATGGCAGAAAAATATGGTGTATCCGTGCCACAGCTTTGCATCCGTTATACGTTGCAGCTCGGTACGATCTCTCTTCCTAAGACTGGCAATCCAGAGCATATGAAGAAGAACGCAGAGGTTGATTTTGAGATCAGCACAGAAGATATGGAGACATTGAAGCATTTCAAGAAGATTGAAAACTATGGTGCGAGCAGCGGATTCCCGGTATACGGAGGAAGCTTGTAAAAGAATGTATCTTTGTGGTTTCGGGCAGCAATGGATTGCATTCCTCGATTGAAACATCTTTTAAAAACATATTGCACAAGTTTATAAAACGTTTATGATGTATCAGGTTAGACAACACTAACTAAAAGATGTTACGAAAGCATGATAATAAAATGCAGGAGGGGAACGAGATGAACATGTATGTTGCTTTTGGAATATTCGGAATCATCAGCAATCTGGCGGCAGCGTTTGCAGATGTGCCGCTGATCAAGCCGGAGAAACCAACAGGAAATGATAAGATAAGCTTAAACGGTGTCCAGCCATGGTGGGCAGAGGTTCCGGAGAAACGGTTCACGGTGTCTTTCTGGTTATCCTTTTTAGGACAGCCTGGCGCTTACGTGGTATTGTGGCTGCTTGCAGATCTGATCTCACAGAACAATGCACCGTTGGCAATGGCATTGAAGATCAATACATTTATCAGCTGTTATACAGGTTTTTGAGCCATTTGTATTTCTGCCTGAGACCATTATTGTATCAGAAGCTGAGCAAGAAGATGTCCGATGACGAAAGTGAAGAAGTTTTGAAAGCCGTCAATCCGGTTGCAAATGTACCGATGCTGATTGGCGGACTGACACTTTGGTTTGGTGGAACGATTATTGTGGCGATTGCAATTTTGACAGGTGCGCTGCAGTCTTAAAGTGGTGTCTGCTTCTGAATCCGATTGTAGCAGTCATTGTTTTGATGACATTGAAGAAATGCAAGGTGAAGGTGATCGGTGCACTTGGTGTTGGATACACGCTGTTATCCGTTTTGCTTATCATCGCAGGTATGTAATAAAAGAGTATCTGGATATTCCTTCGATTTCGTGGTAGAATAAGACATTCAATGAAATCGGAGGAATTTTTATGAGTAACGAAAGCAAGCGCTGTAAGGTGCACTATACAGGAACATTCAATGATGGAACAAAGTTTGATTCATCTTACGATCGTGGCGAACCACTCGAGTTTGTCTGTGGTGCTGGAATGATGATCAAAGGATTTGATGAAGCAGTGAAGAACATGAATGTCGGCGAGATCGTCGATGTACATCTGATGCCGGAAGAAGCTTACGGTATGCCAGATCCAGCCAACATCATCACAGTCGCATTTGAAGATATGCCTGGCTCTGAGAACTTAGAGATCGGCAATCAGGTTTATCTGACAACTCCATACGGACAGCAGTTCCCGGTAAAGGTTGTAGATAAAGATAAGGAAACAATCACCTTTGATGCAAACCATGAGATGGCAGGCAAGGAACTGAATTTCAAGATTGAACTGCTTTCTGCAGAATAAATATAAAAATGTGTGGACACGAAATGTATCCACGCATTTTTATATTTTACTATAAGGACTGTTTGTAAGCATTTCCCCATGCAACCATAGAATCCAATATCGGCTTTAAGGATTCGCCAAGCTCGCTTAATGCGTATTCCACTCTTGGCGGAACCTCCGGGTATACCGTTCTTGTAATCAGTCCATCTTCTTCCATAGAACGGAGGCTGTCGGTTAAGACCTTCTGGCTGATACCGGCTAAATCTTTCTTTAATTCGTTGAAACGCCAAGGGCGTTGCAACAGATTTCTAATAATCAGTAATTTCCATTTACTTCCAATCAGGGATACGGTAGTTGCTACCGGACATTCTGGTAATTCTTCCTTTGTCAGCATAGGTAAGTACCTCCTTCATAATGACTCTTAGATTCTTTTGTGATGTTACATTCGATTATAGTGTAAGTATCCGACGCATGTCAATTGGTTACAAAAAGGTGCCTATGTAATAAAAAAGTGCGTACTTTTTTTCTTCATCGAGGGTTGTTATTCTAAAGGTGCAACAGGGCAGAAGCCCAGAAAATAATAGCAAAATACAGGAGGTAACAATTATGGCATTATCAAACATTGCAGGATGGAACGAGGACAAGCAGACAGGAACTGCATGCGGAACCGCGTGTGGTGCATCTGAGCAGCCGGCAGAAAAGCCGGCAGCGTGTGGAACCGCTTGTGGCGCGTCTGAGCAGCCGGCGGAAAAACCAGCAGCGTGCGGAACAGCCTGCGGCGCATCTGAGCAGTAAGGAAGATTCAAGAAGAAGGAGGTAGGACGGAATGCGTCAGTATTTTTCATTTCAGTGGCATATCACGGACGAGTGTGACCAGCGGTGCAAGCACTGCTACATATTTTCCGGGGAAGGCTGCAAAGAATTAAAGAGCATGACTTGGAAGGAGATGCAGGAGGTCGTGGCAAACTGCGAGGATTTCTGCAAGGTATATCATCGCACACCATATTTCTACATCACAGGCGGCGATCCAATCCTGCATCCGGACTTCTGGAAATTGATGGTATTGCTAAAGAGTAAGGAGATCCCGTTTACGATCATGGGAAATCCATTTCATCTGAATGATGAGATCTGCCGGATGTTAAAGGTTTGCGGATGTGAGAAGTACCAGATGTCTCTGGACGGCATGCGCGAGACGCATGATTGGTTTCGGAAACCGGGCAGCTTCGATCTGACACTGGAGAAGGTCGGATGCCTGAATCGGGCAGGAATAAAAAGTGTGATTATGAGTACGGTATCGAAGACGAACATGCAGGAGATACCGGATATTATAGATGCGGTTGTGAAAGCAGAGGTCAATGTGTATGCATTCTCGCGGTACGTGCCGACTGGCGGCGAGGTGGATACAAGCATGACACCGCAGGAGTACCGCAGGTTATTAGAAATCTGCGACGCCAAATACAAGGCATATCAGGCAGCGGGATGCAAGACTTACTTCAATAAGAAGGATCATCTGTGGACGCTGTATGAGTATGAGATTGGAGAGTTTCAGATACCGAAGAATGCGAAGGAAGGCATGATCTATGGTGGCTGTAATTGTGGAAACTGTCATATCACGATCTCTTCAAATGGCGATATCATGGCGTGCAGACGCGTGATGGACAGCAAGGTTGGAAATGTATTTGAAGACCGGCTGGCGGATGTGTGGATCTGCCAGATGGAGGGATACAGAGACTACGACAAATTTACGAAATGCAACAATTGCGAGTTAAAAGCGTGGTGCAGAGGATGTCCGGCGGTCGCAAATGGGACGACCGGAGATTTCTATGGTGCTGATCCGCAGTGCTGGAAAGAGTAGGCGATACCAGGCACTAGCGAATGTAGAGAGGAGTAATTATGGATTTATCAACATGTCTGAAGAAAATGGAATTGGTCGGTGTGCTTGCATTTGCAACCGTAGACAGCACAGGTGCGCCGCAGATACGAAATATCAGTGCGATTCATTACGAGCCGGATGCGCTGTATTTCTTTACCGCGCGGGGTAAGAATTTCTGCAGGGAATTACAGGAGGACGGGCGTGTACAGATTCTTTGCTATACAAAATATAAAGAGATGATCCGGTTATCTGGCAGAGCGTATGCAGTGGATGAATCGGCACAGATGAAATGGCGGGACATCATCTTCGGAGAACAGCTGTATCTTGCGAATGTTTATCCGGGAGATACGCGGGAAATCGGAATTATATTCTGTATTGACAACGCGGAGATAGAGTATTTTAATTTTGGTGTGAATCCTATTTTCCGGGAGACGTACACGCTTGGAAATGCGAAGAAAACGGAGAAAGGATATTGCATCACAGAGGCATGCATTGGATGTGGCATGTGTAAACGCGTGTGTCCGCAGCGATGCATCGAAGAAGGAACGCCATACAAGATCAATCAGAATCATTGCCTGCACTGTGGGAACTGTTATGAACACTGTCCGGTAAAGGCGATAGAAAGAAGATAAGAATTATGAACCAGAGTGAAAACCGCAGATATTTAATCGAAGAATTATTGAAGGAACAGCCGCGTTATGCGCACATGCAGATTCCACAGGACACAGATGGACAGAAGCAGTTGCTCCGTTCGCTTATGAATGTGCGTATGCCAAAGAAAATCCGACCGGAATTCCTGCAGGTGCAGGACGCCTATCTGCAGGAAGCTGCAAAGGAAAAGGGTGTTGTAACGCTTGCGGAACTAGAGACGTTCGAACCGGATTTGTCTATATGGAAGGGTGACATCACACGGCTGCAGGTTGGAGCAATGTCTATATGGAAGGGCGACATTACACGGCTGCAGGTTGGAGCAATCGTAAATGCAGCAAACAGCGGCATGACAGGCTGTTATCAGCCATGCCATAACTGCATTGATAACTGTATCCACACCTATGCTGGCGTACAGCTTCGTCTCGCCTGTGTTGATCTGATGGAGAAGCAGGGCACAGAAGAACCAACCGGACAGGCGAAGATCACACCTGCCTATAACCTTCCGTGCGATTATGTGATCCATACGGTCGGACCGATCGTGCAGGGCAGACTGACAAAACACCACGAAGACCTGCTTGCATCCTGCTATCGTTCCTGCCTGCAGATTGCCGACGAACACGACGTGAAAAGCATCGCCTTTTGCTGCATCTCCACAGGCGTATTCATGTTCCCAAACGACCGCGCCGCCGAAATTGCCGTCGAAACTGTCGAACACTACAAAGCCGAAACTGGAAGCAAGATACAAGTCGTTTTCAACGTCTTTAAAGACATAGATGAGCAATTGTATCATGCATTATTGGATTTTAGATAAACAATGTAACACATAAGGAAGTTGTGTATGTATGTCAGATTAGATTGCTGAGATATAAATATGTTTGGAACTTAGAAGTTCTTGATGTTCTGAAAATAGCTAGCAATGTTTGAACACGATGTTCAAACAAGTCGCCACTGAGCCATGGATGGCGAATTGGCGACGGTTGCGTACGAAGTCAATGTGTGTATCAGAACATCTAGTACTTCTTAGTTTCAATACATCTGATATCACAGCAATCTAATCTGACATATACACACTTGCTTATGTGGTACATTCTTTTAGAAAGGAAAAACATGAAAACAACATTCGAATCATTCTTATACGGCATGCCTTCCCGCGACTACATCCACCAGACCACCCCTTACGATGTGCAGATACAGACCGCCGCCCACATGCTCACACAAGCCGACTACGTTCTGATCGGGGCAGGCGCAGGTATGAGCACGGCAGCCGGGGCAAAATACGGCGGCACATTCTTCGAAGATCATTTCGCAGAATTTCAGGCTCGTTACGGCAAAGGCCCATACATGCAGGACATGTATTCCGCAGGCTTTTGCCCATACCCGGATGAAGAAAGCTATTGGGGCTATTGGTCGAAGCAGGCGATGCTTGGAGGCATCTGCCTCGACGTGACACTATTGCATAAACTCCTGCTGGATGCATTGGAAGATAAGAAACTTTTTGTTCTGAGTACGAATGCAGATGGACAGTTTGAAAAAGCAGGCTTGCCTGCAGAACAGATCTTCTGCACGCAGGGTGATTACTTCCATATTCAGTGTGCCCATGCATGTCACAACAAGCTTTATGATGCTCGAAAATTATTCAAGCAGATGGATCAGGCGAGAAATAACTGTAAGATTCCAACCTATATGGTGCCGAAATGTCCGGTCTGTGGTGGACCTATGGATATGAATTTGCGCAAGGATAATTACTTTGTGCAGGATGAAGCGTGGTATGCGGCAGAACAGCGGTTCTCAGAATTCCTGACGAAGGCATTGCATAAGAAGCTGGTGCTGCTCGAATTAGGCGTTGGCTTCAACACACCATCCATCATCCGGTTTCCATTTGAGAAGCTTGCGAAGGAACATACGAATATTGATTTGATCCGCTTGAACTTCGATCAAGCAATCGTGCCGGAAAGCCTCGGTGACCGGGCGGTTGGCATTGACGCAGACATGGCTGAAAGTATCCACGATATCGTCCGTCAGATGTAAATCCAAGCTTGCAATACTCCGAACGTATGGCATATAATAAATTGATTATATGCGATAAAGAAGAGATTAATATCTACCTATCTGTATGTAGATATATGACATAGGATTCAGGAGATGACGGCGATGAAGAACCAGAAAACAGATATGACAGAGCAATTAGACCAGGGAAAGATCCTTCTTCTGGTTTTTCGACTTTCCATTCCGGCAGTTGTCGCACAGCTCATTACATTTTTATACAATATTGTTGACCGGATGTTTGTCTCTCAGATCAAAGGCTCTGGCATGGATGCGCTCGCAGCACTCGGTATCGTGCTGCCAATCACACTCATCATACAGGCGTTTGCGAATCTTGTCGGGCTTGGAGGTTCTCCGCGTGCTGGAATCAAACTGGGAGAGGATAACCGGGAAGAAGCAAGCCGGATTTTTAATACCGCGGTGACGTTGTTATTGATTATCGGTGTGACAATCAGCGTGATTACATTTGCATTTGCAGAGCCAATCATCCGGGCGTTTGGCTGCCCGGAAAGCGCAGTAAACTATGCTGTATCGTATCTGAAGATTTATTCTGGTGGAACGATATTTGTGATGATCTCGCAGGGATTAAATCCATTTATCCTGACGCAGGGATATTCGATGTTTGCAATGGTTTCAATCCTCGTCGGTGCGATTATCAATATTATCTTGGACCCGATTTTTATCTTTGTGCTTGGAATGGGCGTAAGCGGTTCGAGCCTTGCGACAGTGCTGTCACAGCTTTGCTCCTGCATCTGTATCATAGCATTTTTTTATACGAAGAAAAGTATATTCCGGTTCCGGCTTGCGGACATGCGTCTGAAGCTGTCACGCGTGCTGGATATCGCATTGCTTGGCCTGACGCCATTTGTCATGACAATTACAGAGTGTGCGATCCAGATCGTGTTCAATGTGAACCTGAACTGGTCGACCGGTGGAGACAAGGATTACACGGCGGCACTTACCGTTATGCTCAGTGCGTTGCAGCTCATCTCACTTCCGTTAAATGGGCTTGGAAATGGCATGCAGCCGTTTTTCAGCTATAATTATGGCAAAGGCAACGCGAAACGATTGAAAAAGGGCATAAAATATGTTACTGTCATTGCATTCATCTTTGCTGTGGTCGTGTGGTCTGTCTCGATGGCAGTTCCGGAGATGTATGCACGGCTTTTCTCAGCGAGTGACGCGGTGACCGCGATTGTGAAGCAGTATTGTCCACTGTTTTTGATGGGCTCGATCATGTTCTTTGTGCAGATGACACTGCAGAATATCAATGTGGCATTAGGACAGGGCAAGATGGCGTTACTGCTTGCGGTGAATCGTAAGGTGATTATATTGATTCCTCTTTGCTGTATCTTGACAAGGATTGTTGGCTTCAAGGGCGTGTATATGTCGGAGGGCATTACCGATCTGGTGGCAGGCATCATTACGGCAATCGTGATATTTACGATGCTGCCACGGATATTTGCAAGAAGGGAAGCAGAAGTAAAGAGAAACCAAATACAGAAAGGGTAGAGGGAAGGTTACATGAGTAGAAAACATCCAGAGAAGCGAGGTTCGTTTTCGGGCAAGCTTGGTTATGTGTTATCGGCAGCAGGTGCGTCGGTTGGTCTTGGAAATATATGGAGATTTCCATATCTGGCAGCAAAATATGGCGGAGGAATTTTTCTGCTTGTCTATATTCTGCTGGCACTGACATTCGGATACACGATGATCGTTGCAGAGTCCGCACTCGGACGTATGACACAGAAAAGTCCGGTTGGTGCGTTCCGTTCCTTTGGTAAGAAGAAATGGATTTCCTTCGGCGGCTGGATCAACGCAATTATCCCAATCCTGATCGTGCCGTATTATTCGGTCATCGGCGGCTGGGTAATCAAATACTTAGCAGAATACATCCGTGGAAATGGAACGAAGCTCGCAGAGGATGGATATTTCGGATCATTTATCTCAAATGGTGTATCAACGGAGCTTTGCTTCGTGATCTTCTGTCTTGTGACACTGGCGATTATCTATGCCGGTGTACAAAATGGAATCGAGCGCGTATCAAAATTGATGATGCCGGTTCTTGTTGTGCTTTCCATAATCATTGCGATTTATTCGGTGACAAGACCGGGAGCTATCGAAGGTGTGAAATATTTCTTAGTTCCAAATGTAAAGAACTTTTCGTGGATGACGGTCGTAGCGGCGATGGGACAGATGTTTTATTCGCTGTCGATTGCGATGGGTATTCTGATTACGTTTGGCTCTTATATGAAGAAGGATACATCCATTGAGGGTGCAACCAGATATGTAGAAGTGTTTGATACAGCGATCGCGATCATGGCAGGACTTATGATTATCCCGGCAGTGTTCGCATTTTCCGGTGGTGATCCGGATACGCTGCAGGCGGGACCTTCGCTCATGTTTATTACGATTCCGAAGGTGTTTGCAAACATGGGACTTGGAACGGGCGTTGGAATCCTGTTTTTCCTGCTTGTGTTATTTGCAGCACTTACAAGCTCGATTGCCCTGACGGAAAGTGCCGTTGCGACCTTCGAGGATGAGCTTGGCTGGGGACGGAAGAAATCAACGGTTGTGATCGGACTGATCATGATCGCACTTGGAACATTATCAAGCCTTGGATATGGACCACTTGGATTCGTGAAGATCCTTGGAATGCAGTTCTTGGATCTGTTTGATTTCCTGACGAATTCAGTGATGATGCCGATTGCAGCGTTTGTGACAAGCCTGCTTGTATCACGTGTGGTTGGAATCGACAAGATTGAAGAGGAAATCCGCCACGGAGAAAGTTCGTTCCGTAGAAAGAAAATATTTGTTGTGATGATTAAATATCTGTGCCCGATCTTTGCACTGATTATTCTGCTTAGCTCGGTTGCAAATGCATTTGGCTGGATTTCAATGTAATATAAAAGGATTGACAAGAAGATGGAACAGGAACAAAGCAAAAAGACAAAAGAGATGGATATGTTACAGGGTGGACTTGCCGGAAAACTTATCGTGTTTGCGCTTCCGGTTGCATGCAGCAGTATTTTGCAGCAGCTTTTTAATTCGGCAGATGTTGCCGTTGTCGGACGGTTTGCCGGGGATAATGCGCTCGCTGCAGTTGGAAGCTGTGTGGCGTTAGTTGGTATCTTTGTGAATCTGATCGTCGGACTTTCGATTGGACCAAATGCCGTGCTGGCGAATCTGATCGGACAGAAGGATCGCGAGAAGATCAATTCCATGATGCATACGATTCTGCTGTTTGGCGCTTTGCTCGGTGTGCTTCTGATGGGAATCGGCATGCTTTCTGCGCGTTTCATCCTAGAGGTGTCAAGTACACCGGAAAGTGTCATGGATCAGGCTCTGCTTTATATCCGGATTTATTTCGTAGGGATTCCATTTATGGTTGTCTGCAATTTTGGCTCGGCGGTGCTCCGAAGCTATGGCGATACCAGACGCCCGATGTATTATCTGATTGCCTCCGGTGTGGTAAATGTGATCCTGAATCTGGTGCTTGTGATCTGCTTCCATTTAGGCGTTGCCGGCGTGGCAATCGCAACCGTGATATCGAATATCTTAAGTACGGCACTTGTATTGATACATCTGTACCGGAGAGACGATGAATTCCAGTTCCGGTTTGAGAGACTTCATATGGAGAAAGCAGGACTTGCGAAAGTATTGTCAATTGGAATTCCGGCAGGGATTCAGGGCGCGATCTTCTCTATCTCGAATGTATTTATCCAGAGTGGAATCAATTCCTTCGGCGAGGATGCAATCGCTGGTTCGTCTCTGGCACTGAATTTTGAGTATTTTACATACGATATCGCGAGTGCATTTGCACAGGCGGCAGTGACTTTTACAAGCCAGAACTTTGGCGCCGGAAACCTGAAACGGTGCAAGAAGATTTTTTGGCTCTGTATGGCATTTGGCATCGGATTCACAGAGGTTTTGAGTATCATTTTCATGATCTGGGATAACTTTTTTGTCAGCATTTATACGACCAGTCAGGCAGTTGCCGTATACGGTTTGATTCGTATGCACCGTGTATGTGCGTTGGAGGGTGTGACGGCAACCTATGAGGTCGGAAGTGCGGCACTTCGAGGCATGGGAAAATCGGTCGAGCCATCGGTTATCACGATTTTAGGGACGGTTGTGTTCCGTATGATCTGGATGGTTACGATATTCAAATGGTTCCCAACCTTCGATATGCTGATGAATGTTTATATTGCGTCGTGGATTTTTACGGGTGGTGCAATCTTTATCGTTTACTTGCATCATATGAAGAAGTTAAGCCGGACGTTTGTCAAATAACCCTATATGGTGTATGATAAAGGGCAACTTATGGAATAGTGACAAGTGATACAGGTTTAGAAGGTAGAGATGGTATGCCAGACGTTTATTTGATAAGTTCCGTATTTATGATAATGATCCTTACAGTTTTACTGGTAAAATCCTGTAAGGATGATGGGCTGAAGCAGACAGGAAAAACCTGTATTGCTTTGGTGACAACGGTCGAGCTATACGTTTTTTTAGACGCGGCGTTTGTTGTGTGCATGTTTCGGACGACAGCACCATTGCTGCTTTACCGTCTGATTGTATTTCTTTTTTATATTGTTTATATTACCATGTCGTATATGTGGCATCGGTTTATGAAGCATTATATCGGCAGTGTACACGGTTCAATCTGGAACCGGCTGGAGATTCTGCCTTTTCTTGGGCTGCTTGTGATGGTGTTCGCGTCTGTGCCAACTGGGTTCCTGTGGCGGATCGATAATACCGGACAATATATCCGTGGCTCGTGGTTTGGCGTGTTTTCTATTTTAAATTTATTCTATGATGTTGGGGTCAAAAGCCCCTCTATAGTACCTTGAAAAGTTCATATATTTTGTAGTAAATACAAGACTAAATGGTTTACTTGCTGTATAATAGAGGTATCAAAGCCACAGAATGGTTTGGA
>CAVKUW010000076.1:0-47508 GCA_963659815.1 Butyricicoccaceae bacterium | reverse complement strand
CACGGTGGTGTGAGAGGTCGGGAAAATTTATTTAATTTTCCCTCCTACTCGATTGTATCTGCCAGACAGATGATTTATGAAGCATGAACTTTTCGCTTGATCCATGCGTTGTAGAGTTTGAACGGCTTCTCGAACAGTGGCTGTGCAAGAATGATTGCGAGTAGTACTGCGATGATCAGCCATAAAATATTTGCCCATCCGTGGAAATGCTGATACAGGAATGGGTATGTCTTTGCGTATTCCAGATAGAAGAGCACCGGACGATGGAAAAAATAAATCGACATCGATTCCTTTCCTAGGGCATCGAGATGGAACACTTTATGCCTTGGAATGATGCTTAAAATACATACACCAACAATAAATGTAATCATATAGGCGGACAGACGGAACAAAATGCCAATCTCGCCTGCATCATCCAGTAAAGTTTCATACGAGCTTCTGCCGGTGAAGAAGCGGCGGAAGATGTAGAAACTGTCAATATTCAGACGGCACAGAATAAAAAATACAAGTACGATCACGGGTGCAAGAATCTCCATAGCCGGGCGGTGAAGCTGGTATTCTAATTTATCTACCTCACACATCCATCCGAGTACAAACCACGGGAAGAACACAAGACACCGGGAAAACGCAAATACATCCTCGATTCCGTTGTCATAGCCAGCCAGAAGCGCAACTAAAACTGCAACGGCTAAGATTTTGCACTTATCGATATGGCGGAGCAGATAGGCACATGTATAAAATACACACATTGCAAAAAGATACCACGGCACGCCATCGGTTTTCACGAGTGAAAATGTCAGATCTGGATCGGTCAGGCGTTGAAATGGAAAGATCAGCAGCTTCAACAGAACATACAGTCCGGCAAAATTTACGAGTTTTTTATAGAAACGTTCTTTGGTCTGAATGGCATGCTCGCACATCAATCCGCTTGCAAACACAAATAATGGCATGTGAAAACTGTAAATGAACAAAAATAAAGATTTGCACATGTTGGAATGATAATCAATTCCGCTCTCTAAAAAATGCCCGGCGACAACACAGATGATCAAAAATCCCTTTACATTGTCCAGCCAGATGTTTCGTTTTTGCGTAGACATAGAAAGAACTCCTTTTTCATATAATGAATTACAGGCTATAAAAGCCGTCGTTTATAGTAGTCTTGTCGGGTGGAAAAGTCAATAGAAATTCATTGTGCAAAATGTCCTCTTTTTTTCATGAAAGTGCAAATCCATTGGTAAATACTTAAGAAAATCCCAAAAAGCCTTGCAAATTCAAGGAAAGTGGCGTAATATCATGTCAACAAAAGAAATCAAAGACAACATAGTATTACTGAAAAATATACGTACATATTTACGGAGGAATGAAGCATGGCAGTAAAGAAAGCAACAGTTGATGCAACTATGGCAAAGGTAGAAGCAGCAAAGGCAGCAGCACCTGTAAAGGAAGAAGTTAAGAAGGCAGCTCCAGCTAAGAAAGCAGAGCCAGCAAAGAAGGCAGCAGTTCCAGCTAAGAAAGCACCAGCAAAGAAGGCAGCTCCAGCTAAGGCAACTGCTCCTAAGGCAGTAAAGCTTTTCGTTGAGTATCAGGGTGGTCAGGTTTCCACAGAAGATATCGCAGCAAAGGCAGCAGAGGCAAGTGGAAAGAAAGCAATCAAGGAGCTGAACGTATACTATCAGCCAGAGACAAACATGGTATACTATACAGCAGATGGAACAGAGGGTTCTTTCTCATTATAATTTGTATTCCCAAAACCTTTCATAAAAAAGAAGCACTCGATGAAATTGATCGGGTGCTTCTTTTTTTGCTCTTGAAATTTTTTAAATTCCCTTCGCCTTTGCGGTGCAGGCTTTCATGGCATCCATGACCGCGCCGCGGAATCCTTTTTCTTCTAAGACACGAACCGCTTCGATGGTTGTTCCGGCAGGAGAACATACCATATCCTTTAATTCAGCAGGGTGCTTTCCGGTTTCCAATACCATCTTTGCGCTTCCAAGTACTGCCTGTGCCGCGAACTTATATGCCTGTGCCCGTGGCATTCCATCGGCAACTGCCGCATCTGCCATCGCTTCAATAAACAGGAATACATAAGCTGGTGAACTGCCGCTGACAGAGACAACCGCATCCATCAGAGACTCTGGGATTGCCTCGGCAAGTCCAAAACTGCTCAGTAATTTTAAAACATATGCAAATTCTTCATCTGTGACAAGCTCGTTTTTGCAGACACCCGTGATTCCTTCGCCGACAAGGGCTGGTGTATTTGGCATGGTACGGACGATCTTCACATCACCGAGACGTTCGCCAAGCCATGCGAGTGTCTTGCCCGGTGCGATCGTAACGATGATCTGTTCAGCAGGGAGTGTCGGTTGGATCTCTGCGATCACTGTCTCATAATATTGTGGTTTTACGGATAAGAATAACACATCTGCCTGTGTGGAAACTTCTGTATTTGATGCAGTTGTACAGATACCAAGGTTTTCCTTTGCCTTTTCACGTGCAGCTTCCGAAGCGTCTGCTGCAATGATTTCGGAAGCGTCGATACCAGCGTGTGCTTTCAGACCGCCGATAATAGCGCTTGCCATATTTCCACAACCAATAAATCCAACTTTGTATTTCATGCTTGTTCATCCTTTCTGTCTTTGTCTGTCTGATTATTCAAAAGCCATACGTGCCTGCAACCCGAAATCCGGGCGGTCGGTGATAATACCATCGACACCTTTGCGGATCAGTTTGCTCATCTTCGCGATGTCATTGACTGTCCATGCATAAACTTCTTTGCGGTGCATATGCATGCGCAGGAGAAATTCCCGTGTCACGAACTGGAAATGCGGGGAGATAAAATCTGCCTTGCATACATGCAGCCGGTGAAGCGGGAAGTATTCGTTTAACCGGTGGACGACTGTGTTGCGTGGCGTCCCGATCAACAGACCCGCTTTGATGTTTGGATCAATCTCCTTGATTCGGAGCACCGAACGGTCAATAAATGACTTCATCATATAATCGGAGTAATTATAATAGCGTTCGACCAGATCAATGATCTTCTGTTCATATCCGGTTTCTTTTAACTCGATATCCAGCTTGATCTTGCCACGGCACAGCTCCAGAACTTCCTGTAAAAGTGGAACCCGGTAGCCATGTGTACCTGTAATCTTACAGATCTCGTCATAGGTAAGCTGGCGGATATCCGTACCATTTAGATCGGGATTGTGAAATACAATTAACCGATGATCCTTCGTCCGACGGATATCAAACTCTGCAAAATCTGCCTGCAGGTTGATCGCGATCTGGAATGATTCCAATGTGTTTTCATGGGTGGCGAGTGCCGAAGCACCCCGATGTGCGATGATCGCAGTCATCATAGAGCATCATCTCCGCGCTCACCAGTACGAATACGTACAGCATCTTCTATATTATATACAAAAATCTTCCCATCTCCATAACTTCCGGTTGGGATACGTTCTGTAACCATAGCGATCAACTTCTCACATACATCATCGGAGACAACGGTCTCAACCTTCAGTTTCGGAAGAAGATTTACAAAATAATCGCCGTTATGGTGCTGGGACTTGTACCCTTTCTGGTTTCCGTAGCCCATGATATTGCTGACCATAGCTCCGGTTGTGCTGCATTCATCCAAAATCTCTTTCATGTCATCCAGCTTCTCAGGTCGGATGATCACTTCGACTTTTTTCATCTTGATACCTCCTGATCCTGTTGTTTAAATATTGGTACCGCGTAATTCGATGATCGGGGCACCTTTGCCATTGATATAATCGCCGGTGATAGTAACACGACCGATGTTATCGTCGCGTGGAATCTCATACATAATATCCATCATAAACTTTTCGATGATCGCACGGAGTGCACGGGCACCTGTTTTCTTCTCCATCGCTTTCTCGGCGATAGCTTCGTAGGCACTGTCATCGAATTCCAGATCTACCTCATCTAAGGCAAGCAGCTTCTTATACTGCTTCAAAATTGCATTTTTCGGCTCCTTTAAGATCTTGATGTACATGTCCTTGTCCAGCGCATCTAAGGTGAAAAGCACTGGAAGACGACCAAGGAACTCTGGAATCATACCAAATTCACGTAGATCTTCGGTTGTCACTTCCTTGATCAGGTTATCGTTCTTGTCATATTTATCTTTCAGGTCTGCGGCAAAACCCATAGAGGACTGCTTGTTCAGACGCTGCTTGATGATGTCCTCGATATCCGGGAATGCACCACCACAGATAAATAAGATGTTTCGTGTATTCATCGTCGTCATCGGTGTCATGGCATTCTTGCTGCCGGAACCGACAGGCACTTCAACCTCGGCACCCTCTAAGATCTTCAGAAGTCCCTGCTGTACGGACTCTCCGCTGACATCACGGCTGCGCGTCTCTTTTTTCTTTGCGATCTTGTCGATTTCATCGATAAAGACGATTCCACGTTCTGCCTTCTCGACATCGTTATCTGCGACGGCAAGCAGCTTGGAGAGGATGCTTTCCACATCATCACCGATATAACCTGCCTCGGTCAGTGTGGTTGCATCTGTGATTGCAAGTGGCACCTGTAAGATTTTTGCGATCGTCTGAACCAGATAGGTCTTACCACAGCCGGTAGGACCGAGCATGAGCATGTTTGATTTTTCAATCTCAATGTCATTCATTGTGTCTGTGATCACGCGCTTGTAATGATTGTAGACGGCAACAGACATGGCACGCTTCGCGTATTCCTGTCCGACGACATATTCGTCGAGCATTGCTTTGATCTTATGTGGAGCTGGAACATCTGCCATTGTGAGTGGCTTTTGCTCTTTTTCTTCCTTCTGTTTTTTCTTCTTTTTGACCTTCTGGGAAGTCGGAATATCATCAAATGGCATGAACTGCGACATGTTGATATTCGGCATCTTGGAGAGATCTAAAAACTGCATCGCTCCATTGTTGAAGGAGTCGAAGCTTTTCTGCATACAGTCGTTGCAGATATACATATTTCCCGGCATCCGGATAAATGGACCGGCCTCGGATTCCGGTCTGCGACAGAGATAGCAATACTTTTCGTACTCATCATCGTCGTTATTCTGATTATTTCCGTTGTTGTCTGGCATAATTTCCTCCTTATGTATGCGCATAAAAATGCACCCTTATTATAGCACGGAAATGTACATATGACTATGGAATATTTATGCAGACAGCGATATAATGAATAGAAAGTGAAGTCGGTGTTTTGCAGACTAAAATATAAGAAACGGCGTAAGAAAATTAGATAAATTAGAAAATGAAAGGACTTTAGCAGGGAGGAACGATAGATGAAAAAGAGAATTACCGGATATCTGGCATATATTGATGCACTGTTAGAAAAGGACGATGTCGACTGGGAACATGAGAAGGAAAAGCATCTTGTGCAGATCGCATTTTTTGCACATGAGCGGCAGGTACACCTCATCGTCATGGCACTGTTTGCATTGGCAACTGTGATTTCAATCTTGTATTTGAATTTCAGCGGCTCACTGATCATCGTTGCGCTTGTGTTTGCGCTTTTGGTGCTGCTGATTCCGTATGTGATGCATTATTACCTATTAGAAAACAGTGTACAGAAAATGTACGAACAATATGACCGGATGATGAATAAGATCGAGCCATCCTTTCAGGTGAAACCGGACGATAAAAAATAAAACAAGGTTCCGTTTGCGGTATGAAAACTATACCACAGGCGGAACCTTTCTTTGTTATTATCGCTTGCTCTGATTTCCATCTACGGCATCTTCCACGCCGTCCACAGCATCCTTGACACC
The DNA here is from genome assembly GCA_963659815.1 of Butyricicoccaceae bacterium. Taxonomy (GTDB): domain Bacteria; phylum Bacillota; class Clostridia; order Lachnospirales; family Lachnospiraceae; genus Coprococcus_C. The sequence continues at coordinate 41,735 of CAVKUW010000076.1, read as the reverse complement.
ATTTCCGACACCCTCGGCAGCATCCTTGACACCCTCGCCGACGCCTTCCGCCGCATCCTTCACGCCTTCGCCGACACCGTCAGCGGCATCCTTGACACCATTTCCAACACCGTTGGAGTTGGTAGCGTTGCCACCAGTTGCGTTATTATTTTCGGTAGTCATCTGTGTCTGCTCGGAAGTGGTTGCAGTATCCTTGCTCGTCTCGTCCATACCACATCCACACATACAGATGGAAAGCATCATAGCAGTTGCTGCGATTGCAGCGGTTGTTTTAAATTTTTTCATAATAAAAACACTCCTTATCTAGTTTTCATTCTATAAAAATAGTATGAACCTAAATAAGGAGATTATTTTACCAATTTCCGGTAATTTTTGAAATTCAATCCGATGGTGTCAGACAGGTGCAGTCATCAGGATCGGTACAGCTTTCGCAGTTTCGCTTCTGGTCAAGCGGATTGGAAAGCTCCAATGGCTTGATGTTCCGGTCTAAGAGGCTTCCGCTTACAAAGCTCATGCAGACAGAATCCTCCGGACTTGCCAGCGTGCCCTTGGATACGATCGCTTTTCCGTTGTGAGGAATCCGGTATTGGTTGTAGTAGATAGATTTCACGATCAAGGTAAGCCCTACCGTCATTTCTGCACTTGCAATATCGAAGTTCAATACCTTGGACATCGCCATGAGATTGAGTCCCTGTGATACAGTTCCGTTGGTGGAGAGGAAGCCGATGAAGTTCAGGTTCGGTGTTGCCACTGTCGTATCGGTATAGGTGACACCATATGGCGCGAACAACTGCATTGTCACAGAGGTTGGATTGGTATCCTCATCATATTCCGGATCAGTTGTTGCAGAAGGCAGATAGACAACGCCAGTAACTGGCAATGTTGCGAGCAGTCGTTTGCAGCAGTCATAGGCATAGATGACAAAATCCACGGTCAGATTTGTGAGTGTCAGCTCGTAGCAGTTCGGACGTCCGGCAATCGGGGCGATTGTCACAGATGGCGTATCCCCTGTGGCAAAAGTAATGTTCGTAACCTCTGCCCGGATATATGCCGTTGTTGGATAATCGGAAAGCAGGTTTGCAAGTGGAATCGTCCGGCATACGTTGATGCCAATCTCGTCGTAGATGACTGGAACGAGTACCGTGAGCAGCTTTGGATCGCCACATTGTGGTGTGACACATACATCGGTACAGGTATCGGTTAAGCTGCATGTGCAGGAATCTGTGTTGTTTGCAACTGCATTGCTTAAGACTTTTTTGTTACAGCCACAGCATTTAGACATGTTCGTTTCCTTTCAAATATGCTTACAATAATATATTCAGAATATGCATTTTTGTTCGATTCCGGCAATATATTTGTAAAAGAAAGAATTGGGAGGAAAACGTGGAAGCGGTTTATAGGTGGAAAGGGGATAAACGGATTTTACTCTACGAAGAGGGAAATCAGATTTTGGCACAGGTGATTGGGACGGGCAGGACGGTGCAATGGGGCAGCTTATGCCGCGATTATCATTCCTGCGGTGTAAGTCTGCTTTGGGAGGACGAAATCTATGTGGCATATGTCAACACAGAAAATATTTTAATGTGGGATAAGCTTTTTGCAGAGGGACGACTGGTACTTGTGAAGGGGGACGACTGGGGGAGTATCTCTACGGTTCGGATCGCACCAGTCGCAGGAGAACGGACACAGCTTTATGTATGGTATCGCATGGCAGATCCGGGAAATGGCACGGATAGTCTGTATGTGATAAATCCACTGGGAGAGAGGAAGGTTCAGAGATTGGTATATGGTACAGAGAGGATTGAACGATATGAGATTTTACAGCACGGGGAAGTCAGTTATCTTCTATATAAATTAGCAACGGAAACCAAACCGCGGATATATGCCGTGGATGTATCACGACTAGGTGACATAAGTCTGTCGGAATATATATTATGTAAAGAACAGACAATGCAGGAACTTGAAAAACGATGTAAAGAAAATGATAAGAATTATAATGAAGCGATTCGAAAGACACAGGAGGATTATGAATCACGTCTGAAATCAACCGTGAAAAATATGGAACAGCGGTATAAACAACAATATGATGAGTTGGCAAAGCTGACACAGGGTATGCAGGAGGAAGGTCGTAAGTGGCGGGAATTATATTACAAAAGTGTTACAAAAGATTAAGAAAAAATAAAATTTACTTGACATAACTCGTAGAATTTTATAATATAAAAATTGCAACCTTTTTTTCGGGAATGTCCCAAGGCTGCAAATGGTAATTTGTATTACATAAGTAATATACCACAATATATAGAGAATGTAAAGGAAAATTTTATGGAAGACAAGAAAAAAACTTTAACTGAATATGAGAAAGAAATTTCCGAAGCACAAGAGATGGAAGAGGCAAACACACACAAACGAAAGGTACGGAGCTTTAAGCGGATGTTGATGGTAACATTTCTGGTCGTATGTGCGATCCCGATTACGTTGTGTATGTTCCTGATGGTGAAGATGAACCGGCTCGATCATCGGATAGAGAATCTGGTTGACCGGGTGGAGGAAGGAAAGAATTTGGTCAGTACAAACATCGGACTGATCGATGAATCGACAGAGACGATGACGAGTGAGCAGATGGCGTATGGAGATCTTGGAAAGGGTCCGGAAGGTGTGCATGTGGCTTTGACAGACAATGGTGACGGCTCGAACAAAACCGCGGAAGATGCAGAGGCGACAACCGAAGCGGAAAGTGATGTGCCGGAGCAGACCTACTACAATGGACAGAAAGTGTATCTGACCTTCGATGATGGTCCAAGTACTTACACCGGAGAACTCTTGGATGTGTTGAAGGAAAACAATGTGAAGGCAACGTTCTTTGTTGTTTACAATGATGATAAGGAAGCACAGCAGTATTACAAGCGGATCGTCGACGAAGGACATTCAATCGGAATGCACTCTTACAGTCATGTGTACGATCAGGTATATGCAAGTCAGGAAAACTTCGAGGAAGACGTGACGAAGATTCACGATTACATACAGGAACAGACAGGTGTGGATACGCATCTGTACCGCTTCCCGGGTGGAAGTTCGAACCAGGTAAGTAAGGTAGATATCCAGGATCTGATCGGATATCTGCATGACGAGGGTATCGTTTATTATGATTGGAATTCCCTGTCAGGTGATGCAGTGGATGCATCTTTGACACCAAGTGAGTTAAATGATAATATACTTGGGTATGTACATGCCAATGCCGGCGATTCCGTGATTTTGATGCATGATCTGCAGAACAATCATGCAACGATCGAAGCACTTCCGGCATTAATCCAGACTTTGAAGGATGAGGGATATGAGATTTGTCCGATTGATGATTCTACAAAGCCGGTGCAGCATGTAGAATATAAGGGAGACAAATAATTGAACTACTTAGAAGCACAAAATTACATTGAAGAAAAAAGCAGGCTGGGCATTGTACCTGGCCTGACACAGGTAAAGGAGCTCTTACGGAGACTCGGCAATCCACAGGATGCGTGCAGGACACTGCACATCGCCGGGACGAACGGAAAGGGCTCTATTTTTGCGTTTGTACAGGAAGGCCTGCTTGCTGCAGGGTATCATGTGGGACGATATATTTCTCCGACGATTCTGACGTATCTGGAACGGTATCAGCTTGACAGACGCTATATGACAGAGGATGAATTTGCGGCGCTTCTCACAGAGGTTGCAGCGGTGATCGAGACAATGGAGACGGATGGGTTTGCCAGTCCCACTGTATTCGAGATTGAGACGGCGGTGGCGTTTCTGTATTTTGCGCGGAATCATGTGGACTATGTATTGCTTGAATGTGGCATGGGTGGAAGAGAGGATGCGACGAATGTGCTTGCAAAGCCGGGGGTTTGTGTGTTCACACAGATCAGCATGGATCATATGCAGTTCTTAGGCGATACTCTGACGAAGATTGCGACAGAGAAAGCAGGTATCATCAAACCGTATACAACTGTGATCTCCGCGCCGCAGGTGCCAGAAGTATCGAAGGTATTGCGGGAGATATGCGAAGTACAACATGCTTCTTATATAGAAGTGAATCCATCAGACTGGGAAGTTGTGCAGATGAATCTGGATGGCACTGAGGTGGTGGATTGTGGAACGAATCCAGATGAAAGCAATATGGATGCGGATATGGATGGACGGCAACAACCATATCATATCCCGCTTTTAGGAGAGCATCAGATTGCGAATGCACAGACAGCAATCATCGTGCTGCGTACACTATATATAGAAGAAACAGCCATTCATAAGGGAATCGCACGAACTACTTGGCTGGGGCGTATGACGAAGGTGGCGGAGCATCCGTATATTTATGTAGATGGGGCACATAATGTAGCGGCATGGGAATATTTGCGCACATCGGTGGAAAAGTATTTTACAAACCGCAGGGTAATCTATATAATAGGAGTACTGAAAGATAAGGAATACGAGAAGATGGTCGAGATTCTGGCACCGACGATGGCGGCAGCCGTTGTGATTACGCCGGATACCCCGCGTGGTCTGCAAAAGGAGATTCTGGCACCGTTGATACAGGCGAAGGGTGTACCGGTTCAGCTTGCGGATACGAGCGCGGAAGCACTGCAAAAGGCAAGAAAACAGGCAGGTGAAACGGATGTGATTCTCGTGAGCGGTTCGTTATCTTTTCTGGCAGAGTATCTGCAATTAGAAAGCGGAGATGAAAACAATGGAGCGAGTAGATAAAATTCTCGCGCATCCGGAATTTCAGATGTATATGCGCCGGATCAAGGAGCAGGAGTGCACGCGTGTGTTCTGCCTGCATGGAATCGAGCATAGTCTGGATGTGGCAAGAATCGGATATATAAAGAATCTGGAACAGGGACTTTCCTTCCGGCAGGATGTGATCTATGCGATGGCATTGCTGCATGATATCGGCAGATGTGAGGAGTACGCATCCGGGATATCCCATCATGAGGCGGGAGCCAAGCTGGCACGACCAATCCTTCTGGCATGTGGATATACAGAGGATGAATGTGCTGAAATCTGTGATGCAATCGGCAGACATAAGGCACCGAGTGAGCAGGCAAGACCGCTTGCAACATTGCTGTATGATGCGGATAAGCAGTCTAGAAACTGTTTTGACTGCCCTGTGCAGGAACAGTGTTACTGGTCAGAGGAAAAGAAGAACCATACAATTCGATATTAAGTTTCATATACAAGAAGAATGCAGTCGAGAAAAAACAGGCTGCTTTTTTGTTTATGACGGGTGTAAAGAAATTGACAAAAAACAAAACCTGATAAAAACAACTGCAAAATGATTTGCACAAAGGAAACACAAGTAAAACTAAAATATAGCTTGATAAAACTATGCAAGAACATAAAAATAATAAGAAAACCTCTCTTTTTTTCTAAAAATAAAAAATGAACTCCCCCAAACTTTAAATAAATTAGGAAATCTCTTATCTATGTTGACAAAATAATGTTACAGGCACATAATACAGCCAAGTCAAAGGTAAAGGCTTAAAAAAATTAAGAAAAATGTGAGAAGGAAGAGAGGATGATGTTTATGAAGAAAAGAAAATTAATTAGCATGGTGCTTGCAGCAACATTGGCGTTGACATCTCTTACCGGTTGTGGAAAGAAGGATTCATCCAGTGATGACAGTGTATTAAGAGTTGGAATGGAATGTGCATATGCTCCATTCAACTGGTCACAGGAAACGGATGAGCTTGCAAATGGTGAAAAGGCAGTTCCAATCTACGGAACAAACATGTATGCATATGGATATGACGTAATTGTAGCAGAGAAGCTTGCAAAGCAGATGGGAAAGACATTGGAGATCCACAAGGTAGAATGGGATTCTATCGGAATGTCTCTCGATGCTGGCGATTACGATGTGATTATCGCAGGTATGGGACGTACAAAGGAACGTGAGGCATCGTATTCATTTACAGATCCTTATTATTATAGAACAAACTGCTTAGTTGTTAAGAAGGGTTCCGGATTGGAAGGTATCAAGGGATTGTCAGAACTGGCAGGCAAGAATGTAACACTTACAACACAGCTTGGTACCGGATGGGTAAACCTGCTTGATCAGGTACCGGATGCAACACTTGGTGCAAACTATGAGACAACGGCGGAATGCTTCATGGCAATTTCAAATGGAACGGCTGATGTATGTGTCATTGATGCACCGACTGCAGAATCCGCAGCGATGACAAACGATGATCTGGCAATTATCTATCTGGATGAAAATGATAAGTTTGTCGGTGATGAGGAAATGACAAATGTATGTATCGCCACAAGAAAGGATGATACCGCCCGCCGCGATGAGATTCAGGAAGCTATGAATGCCATTGGATGGAATGATAAGGCTGAGATGGATAAGACGATGGAAGAGGCAGTCAGCTTACAGCCAGCAGCTAACTAAATAATAAATACATAATAACAGTTGATAGGAATCAATTCCCCCGCAGCCTTTCATGATTTCAGGCTGCGGAGGAATTATAAAAAACGTGTAGGACAGGAGGAAATCATATGGGTGCTATTCTAAGTATATCATCCCCGACCAATATCTTTGAATGGATGGCATTTCTTGCCGAGAAGTATTCGAGCATGTTCTTACAGGGAACATGGATCACCCTGTATGTATCTGTGATTGGTACGATCGTAGGTTTCATACTTGGTTATATCGTAGGTATTGTCGGAGATATCAAAATTCACAAAGAAGATAATCCGATCAAAAAGGGAATTATCAAATTCTTCAAATTTATCTGTTTCTTATATGTAGAGTTGTTCCGAGGAACACCAATGATCGTACAGGCGATGATCGTATACTTCGGTCTCCGTCAGGGCGGTGTGAATATCAACCCGATCATTGCAGGTATTCTTGTAACCGTATTAAATACAGGTGCGTATATGTCAGAAACCGTGCGTGCAGGTATCAAATCCATTGATGCCGGACAGCGTGAAGGCGCTCTGGCAATGGGAATGTCCCCAATGCAGGCAATGTTCTATGTAATCCTTCCACAGGCATTCAAGAACATTATCCCGGAGATGGCGAACACATTCCTGACAAACCTGAAGATGACATCTGTGTTGAACGTAATCGGTATTCAGGAGTTGTTCATGCAGGCAAAGACCGTTGGTGGTACCTATTACAAGTATTTTGAATCGTATCTTGTAATCGCCATTATCTATCTGGTGCTTTGTGTGGCATTTAACCGGTTGTTCTTATTTATCGAAAAGAAGATGGCAGGCAAAAAAGATTATGTGCTTGCTGTGGAATATATGGAAGACAAACAGTAGGAGGGTGAGCTTATGAGTAAAAACAATGAAGAAAGTATTATTGAAGTAAAAGACTTAAGCAAATCCTTCGGTGATCATGAGGTTTTGCGGAAGATTGATTTTAAGGTGAAGAAGGGCGAGGTCATCTGTATCCTTGGTTCGTCCGGTTCCGGTAAGTCGACATTGCTCCGGTGTGTGAACAAGCTGGAGACACAGACGAGCGGACAGGTATTGTACCACGGTAAGGAGATCAGGAATGTCCAGAAGGAGATTAACGAGTTCCGTTCCAGAGTCGGCATGGTGTTCCAGTCCTTCAACTTATTTAACAATATGACGGTGCTGGAAAACTGCATGGAGGGTGCAAGAAAGGTCTTGCATGTATCCAAGGAAGAAGCGTTCGACCGTGCAATCAAGCATTTGAAAGAGGTTGGCATGGCACCGTACATCAACGCCAGACCGGAGCAGTTATCCGGTGGACAGAAGCAGCGTGTGGCAATCGCCAGAGGGCTTTGTATGAATCCGGAGGTGCTGCTGTTCGATGAGCCGACATCCGCACTTGATCCGGAGATGGTTGGAGAAGTATTAAATGTAATGAAGGAGCTTGCAAGCTCCGGACTCACGATGTTGATCGTGACACATGAGATGGATTTCGCAAAGAATGTATCGTCGCGTGTGTTATTCATGGATAAGGGCTATGTCGTGGAGGATGCACCACCAGAGGAGTTCTTCACGAATCCGAAGAACGATCGAAGCAGAGAGTTCTTAAGCAGATTCATCGCATAAATGTGTAGAGTTTGTATTGATTTTCGAAGAAAATTAATATGTAGCATCAGCCCTCGGCGGAGCCGACTATAAATGGGCTGATGTTCCGAAAGAATTGTGAGGGAAAAAATATGGGAAATTATGTTGTTACTTTTGCAAGAGGCTTTGGTACCGGCGGAAAGGAAATTGCATCGAAGCTTGCGAAGGAGCTTGGTATCCATTGCTACGAAAACCGAATCCTGACATTGGCGTCTCAGATGAGTGGACTCGATGAAAAGCTGTTTCAGGAGGTCAACGAGAAGGTACATTCTAATGGTGGTTTCTCCAGCTTCTTAAAGGGTCTGCCGCGTGCGAGAAGCTATATCAGCCGGAACGAGAAGTTCGTATCTGATGATAAGCTGTTTGAGTATCAGAGACAGATCATTGAGAACTTAGCGGATACGGAATCGTGTGTCATAGTTGGTAAATGTGCTGATTACATTTTGCGGGGCAGACCGAACATTGTAAGCATCTACATAGAAGCACCACGAGATTTCTGTGTGAAGCGGACGATGGAGCATATGGGTGTCACGGAAGAGGTTGCGACTGCGACGATCGTGCATACGGATAAATTCCGAGCCGATTATTACAAGTATTACACACATGGAAATTACTGGACGAATCCAGTCAACTACGATCTGACGATCAACAGTGAAAAGGCTGGAATTGAGGACAGTGTGAAGGTGATCAAGGAGTACATGAAGATTAAAGGCATTATAAAGTAATGAAAACATTTTATATATTTAGGAGGCGTTTATTATGAAATTAAAGGATCTTGGATTAACAAAGCAGGACATTAAGGATAAGGTAAGCAAGTACATGATCGATACATACGAGCGTTTCGATTTCCTGGCAGAGACAGCCGAGGGCATGTACATGTACGATGAAAACGGAACTCCGTATCTGGATTTCTATGCAGGTATCGCTGTAAATAATGCCGGAAGCAGAAACCCAAAGGTTGTTGCAGCCGTCAAGGATCAGGTCGATGATATCATGCATACATTCAACTATCCGTACACGATTCCACAGGCATTGCTGGCAGAGAAGGTCTGTACCACAATCGGTATGGATAAGATCTTTTATCAGAACTCCGGTACAGAGGCAAATGAGGCCATGATCAAGATGGCAAGAAAGTATGGTATTGAGCATTACGGACCAAACCGTTATCATATCGTAACTGCGAAGATGGGCTTCCACGGTAGAACGTTTGGTGCGATGTCTGCAACTGGTCAGCCGGGCAATGGCTGTCAGGTTGGTTTCGGACCGATGACATATGGATTCTCTTATGCACCATACAACGATCTGCAGGCATTTAAGGATGCTTGTACTGAGAACACGATCGCTATCATGATCGAGCCAATTCAGGGTGAAGGTGGTGTCAACCCTGCAACGTATGAATTTATGACAGGACTTCGTAAGTTCTGTGATGAGAATAACATGCTGCTCCTGATCGACGAGGTACAGACCGGATGGTGCAGAACCGGTCAGCCGATGTGCTACATGAACTACGGTATCAAGCCGGATATCGTCTCTATGGCGAAGGGACTTGGTGGCGGTATGCCAATCGGCGCCATCTGTGCAACCGCAGAGGTCGCAACTGCTTTTACACCGGGTTCCCATGGTACAACATTTGGTGGACATCCAGTCAGCTGTGCAGCCGCTTATGCAGAAGTAAACGAGCTTCTTGACCGTGACCTTGCAGGCAATGCAAAGGAAGTTGGTGCTTATTTCATGGATAAGCTGAAGAATCTTCCACATGTGAAGGAAGTCCGTGGTATGGGTCTGATGATCGGTGTTGAGTTTGATGATACGATCGGCGCTGTCGATGTGAAGCATGGTGCATTTGACAGAAAGCTTCTGATCACAGCCATCGGTGCGCATGTCATTCGTATGGTTCCACCACTGATCGCAAGCAGAGAAGATTGTGACAAGGCATATGCAATTCTGGAAGAAACAGTGAATGCACTTTCAAAATAAAGGCAAGGTGAATTAGATTGAAGAGTTTTCGTTTTTCTGTGCCGCAGGATATTATTGTTGGTGCAGGTTCTATCAAGAAATTAGGTGAATGTGCAACCAAGCTTGGCGGCACACATGCCCTTATCATCTCCGGTCCCCATCTGAATAAGATGGGACTGGTGGATACATGTAAGCAGTCTCTGGCAGATGTCGGAATCCCGGCGAATGCATTTACGGAGACCGAAGGAAATCCTTCGGTTGAGACGGTCGAAAAAGCAACGAAGCTGTACAAGGAATGTGGCGCAGATTTCATTGTGGCATTTGGCGGTGGTTCTCCGATGGATGTGGCAAAGGCAGTTGGTGTTATCGCAAAATACGGTGGAAGCATTACAGAATACGAAGGTGGAGGTAAGGTGCCGGGACCAATCGTTCCGCAGATTGCGATTCCAACGACCGCAGGTACGGGTTCCGAGGTAACTGCATTTTCGGTAATTACCGATCACAGCCGGAACTACAAGTTGACAGTATTCAGCTATGAACTGATTCCAAAGTACGCGATTTTAGACCCGGATCTGATTGCAACGGCTCCTGCTTCGGTGGCTGCTGCATGTGGAATGGATGCTTTTATCCATGCGTGTGAGTCGTATATCTCAACGGATGCTTCTCCATTTTCCGAGGCAATGTCTGAGAAGGCGATGGAACTGATCGGTCGTTCGATTCGTACATATGTGGCAAATCGTACGGATGTCGATGCTGCCAGTGACATGCTGGTTGGTTCGCTCTTTGCAGGTATTGCGTTCTCTTGGGCGAGACTTGGCAATGTGCATGCGATGAGCCATCCGGTCAGTGCATATTTCGATGTACCACATGGCGTGGCAAATGCGATTTTGCTTCCGACGATTCTGGATTACAACAAGCTAGCGGATAAAGGCAAATATAAGAAAATCTATGAATATGTGAGTGAGACACACAGAAGCGATGAGAGCTTTACACCGGACATGCTGGTAGATGCGATCAGAGCGTTGAATGAGAGTCTTTCGATTCCTGCAAATCTTACAGAAGTAGGGGTGACGGAGGACAAGATTGAAGTCATGGCAGATGATGCCATGAAGAGCGGAAATATCATGGTGAACCCACGCCGCTCTACGAAGAAGGATATTGTAGCCCTTTACAAAAAGGCTATGTAATATCAAACCTGTCTACACGGGAAAAGGTTGTCGGTTGTCGGCAGCCTTTTTCTATTGAGGATATTATTTGCAATCCATCCGTTATATTTTTTTACTTTACATAGATGTATATGCTTCATAATTTCATTTGCGATGTATTGAATCTAAGAAATTCTAAATGTTCTGAATTTAGTTTTTTAAGTAAATGCGCAAACGCTGCCAATTCGCCATCCGTGGCTCAGTGGCAGCTTGTTTGAACATCGTGTTCAAACATTGCTAGTATACTGATAGGACATTAAGAATTTCTAAGAATCAAACATATGCAAATGAAACTATGAGGCATATGTATCTATGTAAAATGAGAGTATTGAAGGATGGATTGCAAATAATATCTGATGCTAGAATAGCGTGCGAATACCAAAAGAGAACGAGAACGGGCGGATCAGGCAGAGGAAGAACGGGATAAAGCAGAAAAATCGTTGATTGATCTTATGAAAAAAGTGTTTGGAACAAAAGATATTGTAGTGGAAAAACTTGTGGAATCCTACGACAAAACCGAGGTCGAAGCGCAGAAACTCGTGGAAAAATATTGGTAACTTAGAAAAAACTACAAATAACAAAACGGAAGACACATAAGTACATCTTCCGCTTTGTTTTTTCTATGCCCGAAGCTGTCTCAATCCTGTGTGATCAGATAAGTCGCAAGCACGTGGTATAGCAGAGATGGATTGATTGGCTTTGAGAGATGGTAAGTCATACCAGCCTGAATATTATACAGATAATCCTTAATTATTTTGATATCAATCTCGTCTTTAGCCAGATGGGTAAGTCCGATGATTGCGTTCATTGGTGTACGGATATCGTGACTCATGCGGGGGAGAAACTCTGTTTTTGCGTGTGTGGCAGCTTCTGCTTTCTGTGAATCAGCACGAGCAGCAGACCGATGGCAGAATATAACATGATAAACCCAACGCCAACCGGCATGAAGAAGATACCACGGGAATATTTCATATCTTTCGTCAGATGGAAGAAAAGTTCAGTGAATGGATTGCTCATGGCAACCGAAGATATAATGTCTATGACATTCGAAATAATGCTGAATATCAGCACCAGATAAAATGCTTTCCCCTGCAGGTCATGGTTGTTTTTGCGATATAAATGGTTCTTGATCAGCATGATAATAAAGACTGCCAATGCAAAAACGTCGGTTTCTACATGGCACATAATTCTCCTTTGTTTTTTGAATCCCTCGACAAGTTACGACAAACTTATAATTCAGTATAGCACATAATAAGATATAAATGTTGAAAAAATACAAAGAAAATGAAAGAAAAACTAAAATATTTTAACAAAAATTAAAGATAAACCGGTGGCGGTTTTATGATAAAAATGTTAAAATGAGTATAATTGTGGACAAGAATGGAAATGAGGATTTACAAATTATGAAAAAACAGGTTATAACGATCGGAAAACGCGATTTTGAGATCGGGAAACGCCCTTATGTGATGGGAATTCTGAATGTGACACCAGATTCCTTCTCGGATGGTGGCAAATATGGGGATATGGATGCGGCACTGAAGCATACAGAAGAGATGATTAAGGATGGGGCGGATATCATTGATGTCGGTGGAGAATCGACCCGACCGGGACATGTGAAGATTTCGGTGGCGGAGGAGATTGAACGTACCTGCTTTGTGATTGAGGCGATTAAGGAACGGTTTGAAATTCCGGTTTCGTTAGATACTTATAAATATCAGGTAGCACAAGCTGGGATTCTTGCAGGCGCAGATATGATTAACGATATCTGGGGGGGTAAATGGGACGATGAAATGGCTCCGCTCTGTGCGAAATACCAGATTCCGGTCTGCCTGATGCATAACCGGAGGGAAGCAGTTTACAAGGATTATATTGCGGATGTGCTCACTGATATGAAGGAATGCGTGCAGCTTGCGCAGATGGCAGGACTTGGCGATGATAAGATTATCCTGGATCCCGGGATTGGATTTGCTAAGACAACGGAAGAAAATTTGAAACTCATGAATCATCTGGAGGAACTGGTTGCACTTGGCTATCCGGTGTTGCTTGGAACCTCCCGGAAATCTATGATTGGAAATACACTGGAGCTACCAGTTGATGAGCGGGAGGAAGGAACGATGGCAACCTCTGTTTTAGGACTTGTGAAGGGATGTAGCTTCTTCCGGGTACATGACGTGAAGAAGAATGTGCGGGCTCTTGCAATGACAGATGCGATTCTGAAGGCGTAACGAAATCTCGGAGGATGGATCTTTTAGCTGTGTCAGGGTGTTCATGATGGAATATGTAGACGGAAAAGGACAGAGGATATATGGATAAAATATGGATTAAAGATTTGGAGATATTTGCATATCATGGTGTCCTTGCGGAAGAAAAAAGAAATGGACAGAACTTCTATGTGACGGTATCAATGGATGGGGATCTGCATGCGGCAGGCATGACGGACGATCTGGATAAGACAGTCAATTATGCAGAGGTCTGTGAACTGATCCGGCAGAAAATGCAGGAGGAAAGCTATGATCTGATCGAGGCGGCAGCGGAAACTGTTGCAGATGCAATCCTGCTGGCATATCCACAGATCAAGACGGTTCGTGTGATTTTAAGCAAGCCGGGTGCCCCGATTCCGATGGAGTTTGATACGGTCTGTGTGGACATCACACGCGGAAGACATATTGCATATCTGGGAATCGGTTCTAACCTTGGAGATAAGGAAGCATATCTGGACTATGCGGTCGATCAGTTAAACAAAGATGAGTATATTCAGGTGACAAAGGTTTCTACCTATATAGTAACGGAACCATACGGTGACGTGGAGCAGGACGATTTTTTAAATGGCTGTCTGGAGATTGAGACACTGTATTCACCACAGGATCTGCTGGCGGTTATCAACGATATCGAGCAGGGTGCCGGTAGAAAACGACTGATTCATTGGGGACCAAGGACCTTAGATATCGATATTTTACTCTACGATCAGGAGATGATCATGGAAGAGAACCTGAAAGTGCCGCATGTGGAGATGGCAAAGCGGGCATTCGTACTCGAACCACTTGCCGAAATCGCACCATACGCGTACCATTCAGGTTACCATAAAACCATCATCGAGCTACTTGAAATGTTACAAAGCAAAGAAGAATCAAATAGGGAGGTATAAACTATGGCATACAAAATGTTTGCCGCCATCTACGTGGGAAGCAGTGAGATATCCATGAAGATCTTCCAGGTGAACGGCAGAAAATCATTTCGCCAGATTGACAGTGTCAGCCGGATACTGGAGCTTGGACGGGATACCTATCGTGAAGGAAAGCTGAGCCGAGAGTCAATTCGGGTGATCTGTGAAGAGCTTGAAGGCTTAAAACATAAGATGGAGGAATACAAGATCACAGAATACCGTGCCTATGCAACGAGTGCGGTGCGGGAGGCGGATAACATGGATCTGGTTCTGGACGTGATTGAGCATACAACCGGTATCCGTGTGCAGGTACTGAGCAATTCGGAGCAGCGTTATATAAGCTTCAAGGGATTGGTTGCGAAGTATTCGGAATTCCATCAGGTTGTCAGTAAAAACACAGCGTTTGTCGATGTTGGAGCCGGAAGCGTGCAGATTTCCCTGTTTGATAAGAACAATCTGGTCGTAACAGAGAATATCCCGATCGGTGCAGTGCGTGTCCGTGATTATCTGGCACTGATTGGGCACAAATCCGGACGACTGGATGAAATTATGGCAGACTATGTAGATAATGATATCGTATCGTTCCGGAATATCTATCTGAAGGATAAAGAGATCAAGAACATCATTGCTGTCGGAGAGGTAGTCAGTTCATTGAAGAAGATTGTACCGGAGTTATCCATCGGAAATGTTGTCACACGTGCACAGTTTGATGCGATGTACAGGCGTGTCATCAGTATGCCGGCACAGGAGCTTGCGGAGAAGTACGGCATTCCATATGAACGTGCGACACTGATGTTGCCGAACATCACGATTTATCAGTCATTCCTGAATAACTGTAAGGCAGAGGAGATGTATGTGCCGGATGTCGATTTCTGTGAGTGCATTGTGGCAAATTACATGGATGAAGGAAGCCGTGTCGTGTTTAACCATAATTTTGAGGAGGATATTCTGGCAACCGCGAATAACATTGCAAAGCGGTACCGTTGTAACCGGAATCATGTGGAGCAGACTGCTTTTTTTGCGTTGAAGATCTTTGATGCGATCCGGAAATCGTTTGGATTGGATAAAATGCAGCGTTTGCAGCTTCAGATTGCAGCACTTTTGCATGAATGTGGCAATTTTATCAACCTGCATGATGGAGCAAAAAATTCCTATTATATAATTGCAAATACCGAAATTCTTGGACTTTCGCATAAAGAGCGTATGGAGGTTGCAAATGTCGTCAAGTACAATCCGTTGTATCTTCCGTCGAAGGACAAGATTTCGGCAGAGCTGGATGGCTGCGATTACATTGTGATTGCAAAGCTGGCTGCAATCCTGCGAATTGCGAATATTCTGGACAAGAGCCATATGCAGAAGATTGAAGATATTGCCGTGACATTGAAAGAGGATAAGCTGATCATTCTGGCAAAAACATATGAAGATATCTCGCTGGAGGCAGGACTTTTTGAAGCACGTGCGGATTTCTTCGAACAGATATATGGAATCAGGCCGGTACTTCGGGTGAAAAGGAGTGTGTAAGGAATGGACAAAAAAATATTGGAAAAACCGGAAAACTATTATAACCGGGAAATGAGCTGGCTACAGTTTAATTACAGAATCTTAAATGAAGCAAAGGATAAGTCGATTCCGCTGTTTGAACGCCTGAATTTCCTGAGTATTACAGAATCAAATCTGTCGGAATTTTTTATGGTGCGTGTGGCATCTCTGATTGACCTGATACATGCAGATGTAAAGAAGAAGGATATTGCGGGGCTGACACCGCAGGGGCAGCTTAATCTGATCATTCCGGAGACAAAGAACATGATTGCCGGCCAGTACGGTACACTCAATCGTCAGATACTTCCAGCGATGGAGGAAAATGGCCTGAAGCTTGTCAAGCATTACGAGGACTTAAACGAGAAGCAGAGCAAGTTTGTAGATAAATATTTTGAGAAGGAAGTCTACCCGGTACTTACCCCGATGGCGGTTGATTCTTCGAGACCATTTCCGCTGATCAGCAACAAGACCCTGAATATCGGTGCACTGATCCGTGATAAGAAGAAGGATGTTATCGATATTGCAACCGTACAGGTGCCATCGGTATTGCCCCGTGTCGTTGAGATTCCGGGCGAGGGTGGATGCAGAGAGATCATCTTACTTGAGCAGATTATCGAGAAGAATTTAAATCAGCTCTTCTTGAATTACGAGATCATCTGTGCGTATCCATATCGTATTATGCGGAATGCAGACCTTGCGATCGACGAGGATGATGCTTCCGATCTGTTGAAGGAGATTGAAAAGCAGATCAAGAAGCGTGCGTGGGGCGAGGTTATCCGGCTCGACGTGGAAGCGGAGATGGATAAGCGTCTGCTGAAAGAACTAAAGAAGCAGTTGAAGGTAAATAACGAATACGTCTATGCAGTTAATGGCCCGCTTGACCTTACATTCCTTGGAAAGGTGCGTGGTCTGGAAGGCTTCGATCATCTGAAGAATAAGAAATACATTCCGCAGCCGGTAAAGGGCTTGAATCTCGATGCGAATATCTTCGACCAGATTAAGAAGAAGGATATCCTGCTGCATCATCCGTATGATGAGTTTACACCAGTGATTGAGTTCATCAAACAGGCAGCGATTGACCCGGATGTACTTGCAATCAAGCAGACACTGTACCGTGTCAGCGGCAACTCTCCAATCATCGCAGCACTTGCACTCGCGGCGGAAAATGGCAAGCAGGTAACGGTATTAGTTGAGCTGAAAGCACGATTTGATGAAGAAAATAATATAAATTGGGCAAAAAAACTGGAAAAAGCGGGTTGCCATGTTATCTATGGTCTGGTAGGATTAAAGACGCACTCCAAAATTGCACTTGTCGTAAGACGTGAGGAGGAGGGCATCAGGCGGTATGTCCATCTTGGAACCGGTAACTATAATGATGTCACGGCAAAGCTGTATACAGATACGGGTATGCTGACTGCATCGGATGCAATAGGGGAGGATGCAACCGCTGTCTTCAATATGCTGTCGGGGTATTCTGAGCCGCCTGCATGGAACAAACTGCTTGTGGCGCCGATCTGGATGAAGGAACGGTTCCTTGCGCTGATTGGACGTGAGGCGGAGAATGCACGTATGGGTAAGAGTGCCAAGATCATTGCCAAGATGAATTCGCTGTGTGATCCGATGATTATCCGTGCTTTGTACGAGGCAAGCAATGCGGGCGTGAAGATCGAACTGATTGTGCGTGGTATCTGTTGCCTGAAGACGGGTATTCCAGGACTTTCCGAGAATATTACGGTTCGGTCCATCGTTGGAAATTTTCTGGAGCATGCAAGAATCTTCTATTTCTATAATGATGGTTTTGAAGATGTGTATATGGGTAGTGCAGACTGGATGCCAAGAAATCTGGACAAACGTGTAGAGATTACATTCCCGGTTGAGGACGAAGACCTGAAGAAACGGGTCATTGAGATTTTGGAGCTTCAGCTTTCAGACACACTGAAAGCACACATTATGCAACCGGATGGCTCATATGCAAAACAGGATCTGAGGGGGCGTGAAAAGCTGGAGGCGCAGAATTATTTCTGTAAACAGGCAATGGGTTCCTTGAAAGAGGACGACAAAAAGAAAGTATCCCGTATCTTCATTCCGCGCATGAAGATCGGTGATCAATAAAAACAAAAGAGAGGAGACTTAAAAAGTGGAAAAGTTTTTTAAGATCAAAGAGAGAGGATCAACGCTTAGAACAGAGATCTTCGCAGGTATTACAACCTTCTTCGCGATGGCTTACATTATTTTTGTAAACCCGAATCAGGTTGCTGCAGAGGGCGCAAATGGATGGCTTGTTGGATTAGGAGCTGATCCGGGAACTATGGGACAGATTTGGAATTCTGTATACATCGCATCCATCATCGTAGCGATCATCGGCACACTGCTGATGGCATTTGTTGCAGACATGCCATTTGCACAGGCGTGTGGAATGGGACTTAATTCTTTCTTCTGTACAATATTTGTTGCGGGTGCATATTTTGCCGGAGAGGATGTGACAACCGGTTATCAGGCAGGGCTGGTTATTGTATTCCTGTCAGGCATTGTATTTCTGTTTCTTTCTGTCACCGGACTTCGTAAGTATATTGCAATTTCGCTGCCTGAGTGCCTGAAGAAAGCAATTCCTGCAGGTATTGGCTTGTTTATTGCGATGATCGGTTTCAAGAATGCAGGTATCATCGAAGCAAATCAGTACACATTTGTACAGTTCTACGATTTTCATGGTAGAATCAAGCAGATTGGTACAGAGGTTGATGGTGTGATGGTAACAGGATTGGATGTATGGCATCAGATCGTGCCGGTTGTTGTAGCGTTGCTTGGTGTGCTTATTATTGCAATCCTTGCCAAGAAGGGTGTTAAGTCAAACGTTATCATCGGAATCCTTGCATCAGCAGTTCTTTACTATCTGTTTATGTGGGAGACTCCATCCTTTGATTTGAGCAATATTTCTCAGTCCTTCAAGGATTTTGCAAATATTGGTTTCCTTGGACTGTTCAATGGTGATGCATGGGATGCCGCGTTTAACAGCTCTTATGTTGGTGGTGTATTCTCGGGAATCATGCTGATTGTGGCGTTTTGCCTGGTTGATATGTTTGATACAATCGGAACCATCTACGGAACAGCTGCTTCTGCAAACATGCTGGACGAGAATGGTGATCCAATCAGCATGAATGAGTGTATGCTCTGTGATTCAATCGGTACAGTATCTGGCGCTCTGCTCGGAACATCGACATGTACTACATTCGTAGAGTCTGCATCCGGTGTTGGTGCCGGTGGTAGAACAGGCTTTACAAGTATTATTACAGCACTTTGTTTTGTGTTCTGTTTGTTCTTAAGCCCACTTGCAAGTGTGATTCCAAGTTGTGCAACTGCACCGGCTCTGATCTATGTAGGTGTTCTTATGGCGAAGAACTTTGCAAAGGTTGATATGGACGATATGCTTTCAGCAGTTCCTGCTTTCCTTGCACTGATCATGATGCCTTTGACATACTCTATCTCAAATGGTATTGGTATCGGTGCAATCGCTTATGTTGTAATCGCGCTGTTCACAGGCAATTACAAGAAGAAGGATATCGTTATTACAGTTATCGCTGCATTGTTCGTATGTAAGTTTATCTTTGTCACGATGTAGTGGAAGTGTAAAGAAAATATATGTAAACAAAAGAGGATCGTACTTGCGGGGTGCGGTCCTTTTTTATTGTATACGGACCGCCACTATACAATGTTCACAATCCGAATTATGCAAAATGACGAATAACAGGAAGAAAACAGATTAAAATATTGGATAGTATTGCTTGTTGACTAATTTGCTATATGTGTTATACTTCAACTAGAACAGAAAAAGAGATACAGATCCGGAAGGGAGTTGAGAAGTATGGATGCTGAAAAGTTTACAAAGAAGTCATTAGAGGTAATAGAAAGTTGTGAGAAGCTTGCGTATGAGTATAACAATCAGGAACTGACGCAGGTACATTTGATGTACGCGCTTGTGACAGTGGAGGACAGTCTTATTGCAAAGCTGCTCACAAATATGGGAATCAACATGGAGGCATTTAAAGACGAATGCGAGAAGCTGGTTGCAAACCGCCCGAAGGTATCAGGCGGACAGCTCTTTACAAGTCCGGAATTTTCCAAGGCGTTGATTCAGGCAGAAAAAGAAGCAAAGCAGATGGGCGACGACTATATTTCCGTTGAGCACATTTTCTTAGGTCTGCTGGAGAAGGCAGATAAGGATATCAAGCGTGTGATGAATGCGTATGGTATCACAAGAGGCAAATTCCTGCAGGTACTGGCGAATGTCCGTGGTAACCGGAAGGTAGAAAGTGATAATCCGGAGGATACTTACGATGCACTGAACAAATACGGATACAATCTGGTAGAACGTGCGCGGGAGCAGAAGCTGGATCCGGTCATCGGACGTGACAATGAGATCCGAAATATCATCCGAATCCTGTCCCGTAAGACAAAGAACAATCCAGTCTTAATCGGTGAACCGGGTGTTGGTAAGACTGCCGCCATCGAAGGACTGGCACAGCGTATCGTGCGTGGCGATGTCCCGGATTCGCTGAAGGATAAAGATATTTTCGCATTGGATATGGGTGCACTGTTAGCAGGTGCCAAGTATCGTGGTGAGTTTGAGGAACGTCTGAAGGCAGTCCTTGATGAAGTGAAGAATTCCGAAGGCCATCTGATCTTATTTATCGATGAGATTCATACGATCGTCGGAGCTGGCAAGACCGAGGGCTCTATGGATGCAGGCAATATGCTGAAGCCTATGCTTGCGCGTGGTGAGCTGCACTGTATCGGTGCGACAACGCTGGATGAATATCGGAAATACATTGAGAAGGATGCGGCATTGGAACGTCGTTTCCAGCCGGTTATGGTAAATGAGCCGACCGTGGAAGATACGATTTCCATCCTGCGAGGTATCAAGAACCGTTACGAAGTGTTCCACGGTGTCAAGATCAGCGATGGTGCATTGGTCAGTGCGGCAACACTTTCAAATCGTTATATCACAGATCGTTTCCTGCCGGATAAGGCAATCGACCTGGTCGATGAGGCATGCGCTATGATCAAGACGGAGCTTGATTCTATGCCAGCCGAACTGGATGAGATCTCCAGAAAGATCATGCAGCGGGAGATCGAGGAAGCAGCACTTAAGAATGAAACAGATCATCTGAGTCAGGATCGTCTGGAGGTACTCCGGAAGGAATTGGAGGAACTGCGGGAACAGTCCAAACAGATGAAGGCAACATGGGAACACGAGAAGCAGGATGTTGAACGTGTACGGAAGCTTAGAGAAGAGTTAGAAGATGTGAATAATCAGATTCAGGTCGCACAGCGCGAGTATAATCTGGAGAAGGCAGCGGAACTGCAATATGGTAAGCTGCCGCAGATCAAGCAGGAGTTGGAGCGTCTCGAAGCACAGGTCAGTGAGAAGGACAGAAGTCTGGTACATGAGTGTGTCACAGAGGAAGAGATCGCGAAGATCGTTGCAAAGTGGACAGGAATTCCAGTTGCAAAGCTGACAGAAAGTGAGCGTAACAAGACCTTGCACCTTGGCGATGAGCTGCACAAACGTGTTGTCGGACAGGATGTGGCAGTGCAGTTAGTCAGCGATTCCATCATTCGTTCGAAGGCAGGTATCAAGGATCCGACAAAGCCGATTGGCTCGTTCTTATTCCTTGGACCAACTGGTGTAGGTAAGACAGAACTTGCGAAGTCACTTGCTGCTGCATTGTTTGATAATGAAGCGAATATGGTGCGTATTGATATGAGTGAGTACATGGAGAAGCACAGTGTGGCACGACTGATTGGAGCGCCTCCGGGATATGTTGGATACGATGAAGGTGGACAGCTCACAGAGGCAGTCAGACGGAAACCGTATTCTGTTGTCCTCTTTGATGAGGTAGAAAAGGCGCATCCGGATGTATTCAATGTACTGTTACAGGTGCTTGATGATGGACGTATCACAGACTCGAAGGGTAAGACCGTCGATTTCAAGAATACGATCCTGATCATGACATCCAACATTGGCTCCGAGTATCTGCTTGAAGGTATCGATGAGAATGGTGAGATCAAGCCGGAGGCATCGGCACAGGTTATGGCAGGCTTGAAGAATCATTTCCGTCCGGAGTTTTTGAACCGTCTGGATGAGATTATCATGTTCAAGCCGCTTGACAAGGCGTCTATCAGTGGTATTGTCAACCTGTTGCTTGCAGATCTGAATAAGCGGATTGCAGATAAGGAGCTGACACTGAAGCTTACCGATGCAGCGATGGATCATGTGATCGAAGCCGGTTACGATCCACATTACGGTGCACGACCACTCAAGCGTTATCTGCAGAAGAATGTGGAGACGTTGGTTGCGAAGAGTATCCTGTCGAATGAGCTTCGTGCAGGTGATACGATTACACTTGACTATAATGGCAGTGAGCTGTATATCAAGAAGTAAGCAGATTGGTGAAAATAAATGGATTGATACCGCAAGTAGAAGTCCATGCCGTTGAAATGAAATTTATGAATACCGTCAATATGGGAGCAATCCTGTATTGGCGGTATTTTTGTGTGAAATGTGTGCAGGATAGAACGATTTTTGATATAATTGTTTCAATTATTTCATGGAAAGGAATGCCGCGATGAAGCTGTTAGTATTTTGCAATACAGGATTTGAGATGATGGAGTTCGCACCATTTGTTGATGTGTTTGGATGGGCACGGAATGATTATGGGTATGATGTTGAAGTTGTTACATGTGGCTTTACGAAGCAGGTAACATCTACATTTGGTGTGACGCTCACGGTAGATAAAACGATAGAAGAGATCAATGTAGACGATTACGATGCACTGGCGATTCCGGGTGGATTTGAAGATTTTGATTTCTACAGAGAAGCCTATGATTCGCGTTTTTTAGATTTGATTTCCGCATTTGATGCAAAGGAAAAATATATTGCCAGCGTGTGTGTAGGGGCATTGCCGATTGGAAAGAGCGGTGTGCTGCGTGGCAGAAACGCAACGACCTACCATCTGGATCATGGAAAGCGACAGAAACAATTAGCAGAGTTTGGCGTGCATGTAATCCCGGATGAGCGTGTTGTAAGAGATGGAAACATAATCACCAGCTTCTGCCCGGAGACGGCAGCGGATGTTGCGTTCGAATTGCTTGCCTGTCTTGTTGGCACAGAGAAGATGAAGATTGTTGCTGCAGCGATGGGATATGAGCGATAAAGCTTTGGAGGAACAAAGATGAATTTAGAAGAACAGAGACAATTTATATTAGCTGGAAATATGTACAATGATCTGACGGAAGAACTGGTGAAGGCGCGGGAGAATACGGTACTCCTTACAAATGAATATAATGCGAGCTTTGGCAGACCGGCGGAAGAACGAGAGGCGATATTGCGGAAGCTGCTCAAGTCGATCGGAACAGATGTTTATTTTGAACCGAATTTCCGGTGTGAGTTTGGCTACAACATTTCCATCGGAGATCATTTCTATGCGAATTTTGATTGCGTGATGTTAGATGGTGGCGGCATCGAGATTGGCGACCATGTGCTGTTTGGACCGCGCGTCGGTATCTACACTTCCAACCATGCAGTCGATGCATGGGAACGTGTTAACGGTGCCTGCTATGCAAGACCGGTAAAGATCGGCAATCATGTGTGGGTTGGCGCTGGCGTCCATATCAATCCGGGCGTTACGATCGGGGATAATACGATCATCGGCTCAGGCAGCGTCATCACGAAAGACATTCCCGCAAATGTGATTGCTGCAGGCGTGCCGTGCAAGGTAATTCGTGAAATTACAGAAGCAGACAAGACTGGATATCGCCCGTAAGGCAGTCACCTATAAGTGCCTATGTAATAAAAAAGTGCGTACTTTCGCAGGATGAGTATCCTTGCTATGATGAAATCATAAAAAATAGCAAGGAAAGGATGTGGAACTATGGCACTGATGGATATTATTAAGGCGAGACATTCCATACGGAAATATACAGACGAACAGATCAGCCGGGCGGATCTGGAGAAGATATTAGAGGCGGGGAATTTTGCTCCGAATGCCGGTGGCGGACAGCGTAGCATGTTGGTAGCTATACATAACAAAAAGCTGGCAACCCATATCGGGAAAATGAATATGGCGAACTTCGATCGGACACATCTGGCAGGAAACTATGTGTCGAAGGAACAGCCAAGCACGATTGACGATCCGACAATACGAAATGGATTTTACGATGCGCCGACGGTGGTATGCGTATTCAGTCAGGATAATTTCCTGTTTAAAACCGCGGACGCTTTCTGCATGATGGAAAATATGGTGCTGCAGGCGACAGAACTCGGAATTGCGTCCTGCATTGTATCAAGAGGCTATGAGACGTTTGATTCAGAAGAAGGAAGAAAATGGATGCGTGAGTGGGAGGTCCCGGAAGGATATGCTTGTCAGGGATTTGTAATCCTTGGCTATATCAATGGGGAGCGGCCACATACGAAACCGCGCAAACCGGGACGTGTGAAGATTGTGGAGTGATTCTACAATTCGCAAAGCGGGTTAGAAGAAATGTGATTACGTGAAGGAAAAATACAGAGAATGAGGAATTTTCGTAGATGATTATACAGACAGGAATGCGGACGGACATTCCGGCATTTTATGCAGAATGGTTATACAATCGAATCAGGGAAGGCTATGTGCTCGTGCGCAATCCATACAATGAACGTCAGGTGACAAAATACAGCTTGTCGCCTGATGTTGTTGATTTGATTGCATTCTGTTGGTTGGCGTTATGATCCAATCTTCGTGGATGAATCGCATTCCGTAGAGTGGCATATCGCGGAATTTGAGAAGATGGCAAAGACACTTGCTGGATATACGAAAACATGCGTGATCAGCTTTCTGGATATTTACAGAAAAGTAGAACGCAATTTTCCGGAGGCAAGGGAAGTTGCGAGAGAAGACCGGATCAAGCTCGGTGAGGTTTTGATTGAAATCGCCAAGCAGTACGACATGGTAATCCGTCCCTGTGCAGAAGGCAACTGGCCGGCAAAGTATGGAGCCGACTGCAGTGGATGCATGACTGTGCACACATTCGAGACAGCCCTGCATGCAAACCTAAATGTCCCAAAACAAAAAAGCAACCAGCGGAACGGATCGTGCGCCTGCCTGCTCGGTGCCGATATCGGAGCCTATGATACATGCGCACATCTGTGCAAATATTGCTACGCAAATACAAATCCAAGTCTGGTAAAACAGAATATGAAGATGCACGATTCCAAATCCCCATTCCTGATCGGACACCTCCACCCGGACGACAACATCCATGAAGCAAAACAGGAAAGCTGGCTCGACAACCAACTGCGTCTGGACATATAAAAAGGTTGTTCGACATTCCAAAACATGGTAAAATAAGCAAGGTAAAACGTGCAGGATATACATGCGTAAGTATATAGAACTTAGATTAATCACATATGATTTCAAAATGGTCTGTAAGCATATAGATATGTTTGAATCTTAGAAGTTCTTGATGCACGAAGGATTATTCAGAAATGATTGAACACGATGTTCAATCAAGTCGCCACTGAGCCAAGGATGGCGAATTGGCGACGGTTTCGTGCGGTGTTAATATGTAAATCAGAGCATTTAGAACTTCTTGGGTTCAATACATTTATATGCGGCAGACCATGTGAAATTATATGTGATTTGGAGAGACGTATATACTTACGCATGTATATCACGGCATGTATGATGAAAGGAGACAAAACTATGTGGGCAAACGAAAGCGTGTTTTATCAGATTTATCCGCTTGGCTTCTGTGGCGCACCATTTGAAAACGATGGAAAACTGGTGTCACGAATCAAGAAGGTGGAGGACTGGATTCCTCACATCCAGAAGCTTGGTGCAAACGCAATATATTTTTCGCCGGTGTTCGAGAGTGATACACACGGCTACAATACAAGAGATTACACGAAAATCGATTGCCGTCTTGGCACGAACGAGGATTTCAAAGAGATTGTCGATAAGCTACATGCAGCAGGAATCAAGGTTGTCTTAGATGGTGTATTCAACCATGTGGGACGAGGCTTCTGGGCATTTCAGGATGTGCTGAAAAACCGCTGGGATTCTCCATACAAGGACTGGTTCCATATCAGCTTCGATGGCAATTCCAACTATAACGACGGACTCTGGTACGAAGGCTGGGAAGGGAATTTTGACCTTGTCAAATTAAATCTTCGGAACGAGGAAGTGATCCAGCACATCTTGTCTTGTGTCAAGGGCTGGATCGATGAGTTCGATATTGACGGACTCCGTCTGGATGTGGCATATTGCTTAGATCACGATTTTGTTCGCAGACTGCGTGCACACTGTGACGGACTGAAGCAGGATTTCTTCTTATTAGGAGAATTGCTGCACGGCGATTACAATGTATTTGTAAATGATGGCATGCTGCACAGTGCGACAAACTATATGTGCTATAAGGGACTTTACTCAAGCTTCAACTGCATGAACATGTTCGAGATCATTCATAGTCTCCTGCAGCAGTTTGGACCAGAAGAATGGACAAGATACAAAGGAAAGCATTTTTTGTCCTTCGTGGATAATCACGACGTGACAAGAGTCACAAGCATCCTGGACAATAAGAACCATCTGCCGCTTATCTATGCACTTGCGTTTGGTATGCCGGGTATCCCTTGTGTATACTATGGAAGCGAGTGGGGCGCAGAAGGCAGAAAAGAAGAGGGTGATCCGTCCTTGAGACTGAGCTATGAGAAGCCGGAATGGAATGAGCTGACCGATTGGATCAGCAAGCTCGCGGAAGCGAAGAAGCACAGCGAAGCATTGAACTACGGTGGATTCCGCTCGGTTGTACTTACGAATCATCAGTGTATCTTCGAACGTCGTTCGGAGCATGAGCGTGTGCTTGTGGCAATCAATGCAAGCGACCAGCCGTATACTGCGCATTTTGATGCCGGATGCGGAACCGCACAGGATCTGATTACCGGACAGCCACACGACTTCGGCGGTGGCTCTGAACTTCCTCCATATTCCGCAGCATTCTGGAAGATGGAGCACTAATCATCAACAAATAAAAAGTCTCGCATAAACTATACAGAAAGTGTATGTTTGCGAGGCTTTTTTATGGCAGTGAAAATCGTGATCGACGCCGGACATGGCGGATATGATGCCGGTGCTACGTATAATGGAAGAAGAGAGAAGGACGATACGCTGGCACTGGCGCTTGCGGTCGGTGAGATATTGGAGGCACAGGGATACGATGTTGTCTACACACGGACGGACGATGTCTACGATTCCCCGGTGCAGAAAGCGCGGATTGGAAATGAAAGCGGTGCAGATTTCTTCGTGTCGATTCACCGGAATTCCTCCCCGACACCAAACCAGTACAATGGCGTGCAGACACTGATCTATAACAACGCCGGACTCAAGGCGACGATGGCGGAAAATGTGAACAAAGAATTGGAACAGGTCGGCTACCGGAATATCAACGTGGTGGAGCGACCGGATCTTGCGGTACTCCGTCGGACGAAAATGCCGGCGATTTTGGTAGAAGCAGGATTCATCAACAGTGATGTGGACAACAATCTTTTTGATACAAAATTTTCTGAGACAGCAGAGGCAATCGCGCGTGGCATTGATGAGACGATCCGGGGTGCTGGATATACCGTTGCACAGAGTGAGACGCGGAGCGATATGGTGCAGGTAAATGCTCTGGTGTCGGATGAAACGCATCTCGTACAGGAAAATGAATCCGGTACGCAGATGGTAAATGAATATTATGGAATATCACGGACGGTTCCGGTATTTGCGGAAGAAACGTCGCAGCAACCAACGCCGCAGGAACCAACCGGCTACCAGATTCTGGTTGGCATTTACCGGGCGTTTGGAACGGCGTCGTATCAGGCGAACCGGTTTATCAATGCGGGATATGACGCAATGGTGTATGAGGACGATGGATTGTATCAGGTGCGTGTTGGAAATTATGATACGATCGAAGATGCGATTATAGCACAGCGGGAACTGCGCGACCGCGGATATGATACATTGATTGTGCGCGCATAAAAAATTAAAAATGGTATTGACAACAAAACAAATCCATGTTATATTGGCAAACGATGAACTGCCGTAGACAGTAGGTGCCGCAAGGCATAAGCAGATAAACGCCTACCGAGGAAGAATCGTGATGAACGAATTTTAACTCTCATACTGCGGTGTGGGAGTTTTTCTTTTAAGTGCAGTTTCCGTTAATATTATAAGGAGGTGCAAGACTTTGGCTAAGATCGAGTTAAAACAGCCTGTTGTTGAGGAAATCAAAGAGAATATTAAGGACGCTAAGTCAGTAGTATTGGTTGATTACCGTGGACTTACAGTTGAGCAGGATACACAGCTTCGTAAGTCAATGAGAGAGGCAGATGTCATTTACAAGGTATACAAGAATACCATGGTAAAGCTTGCTATCGCTGGTACAGAGTTCGAGTCTTTGAAGGACGAGCTCGAAGGACCTACAGCCGTTGTTATCTCTAAGACAGATGCAACAGCTCCTGCAAGATTGGCAGCTAATTTCGCTAAGGCGAACCCAGCGCTTGAGCTTAAGAGCGGTGTTGTTGAGGGTACTCACTACGACACAGAAGGCATTAAGACAATCGCTACAATTCCTTCCAGAGACGAACTTATCTCTAAGTTCCTTGGAAGCATTCAGTCACCAATTACAAACTTTGCTCGTGTTATTAAGCAGATTGCTGAGAGCAAGGAAGCTTAATTGGAATTATTGAGATTGGAAATCACAAAACAAATTTAAATTATAATGGAGGATTATTATTATGACAACTCAGGAAATTATTGAAGTTATCAAAGGTTTATCAGTATTAGAGTTAAATGACCTTGTAAAGGCATGTGAGGAAGAGTTCGGCGTATCTGCAGCAGCAGGCGTTGTAGTTGCAGCAGCAGGCGGAGACGGTGCTGGCGCAGCTGAGGAGAAGGATTCTTTCGACGTAGAGCTTACAGAAGTAGGCCCTAACAAGGTTAAGGTTATCAAGGTTGTTCGTGACTGTACAGGTCTTGGACTTAAGGAAGCTAAGGACGTTGTTGATGGCGCTCCTAAGGTTCTTAAGGAAGGTGCTTCTAAGGAAGAGGCTAACGAGATCAAGGAGAAGCTTGAGGCTGAAGGCGCTAAGGTTACTCTTAAGTAATTTCGACTTAAACAATAAATGTCCGGTTTGGCAGATGCCAAGCCGGATTTTTTATCTAAGAAATGATACAAAGAAATCTTTTTTATTTTTCTGCAAATTCTGCAATTTTTTTCAAAAAGTGTGTTGACACAAATTTCCAACCATGATAGTATAGTAAAATGTCATTACTATGGATATGTGTGCTATAAATTCGGATAGTAAAGAAAAAACCAAATAAATTCAAGGGGTGAATGCGTCGATGAAAAAGTACAGAATGCGTCCTGTGAAATCGGGAAGAGGTATGCGAATGAGTTTTTCAACTGAGAAGAGAGTTTTGGACATGCCAAACCTCATCGAAGTGCAGAAGAATTCATATCAGTGGTTCCTTGACGAAGGTTTGAGAGAAGTGTTTAAGGATATTTCTCCAATCGTCGATTACACAGGCAATTTGAGTTTGGAACTGGTTGATTATCAGTTGTGTAAGGAAGACATCAAGTATTCTATCGAAGAATGCAAGGAACGTGATGCAACTTATGCAGCTCCAATCAAGGTCAATGTGCATCTTCGTAATGAAGAGACAGGTGAAATTGCACAGCATGATATCTTCATGGGTGATCTTCCACTTATGACAGAGACAGGTACATTCGTAATCAATGGTGCAGAGCGAGTTATCGTCAGCCAGTTGGTTCGTTCTCCTGGTATCTACTATGCGATCGATCACGATAAATTTGGTAAGACCTTGTACTCATCCACTGTGATTCCAAACCGTGGTGCATGGCTGGAGTATGAGACGGATTCCAATGATGTATTTTACGTACATGTTGATAGAAATAGAAAGGTGCCAATCACAGTTCTGATTCGTGCACTTGGCTTTGGAACAAACCAGGAGATCATTGATCTGTTTGGTGAGGAGCCAAAGATCATGGCGAGCTTGGAGAAGGATGTTTCAAACAGTTTTGAAACAGGTGTCATCGAGCTTTATAAGCGACTTCGTCCGGGTGAACCGGAGGAAGTAGAAAATGCGACAAATCTCTTCATGGGTATGTTCTTCGATGCAAGAAGATATGATCTGGCGAAGGTTGGTCGTTATAAGTATAATAAGAAGCTTGCATTAAAGAATCGTATTGCAGGTCATGTTCTGGCAGAGGATGTCATTGATCCAAGTACTGGTGAAGTTTTGTTTGCAGCAGGAACCACTCTTACAAGAGAGGATGCAACTGCAATCCAGAACGCAGCAGTTCCTTTTGTGTACATTCAGACAGAAGAGAAGAATGTAAAGGTTCTGTCAAACCTGATGGTAGATCTTTCTGAATATGTAGGTTTCGATCCGAAGGAAGTTGGCATACATGAAGCGGTTTATTATCCGGTATTAGAGAAGCTCTTACAGGAGTACGATGATGAGGATGAGTTAAAGGCAGCCATCGAAGCATCTGTAAGTGAACTTGTACCAAAGCATATTACAAAGGAAGATATCATTGCTTCCATTAACTATAACATTCATCTGGAGTATGGTATCGGTAACGATGATGATATCGACCACCTGGGCAACCGTCGTATCCGTGCAGTCGGTGAATTGCTCCAGAACCAGTACAGAATCGGTCTTTCCCGTATGGAGAGAGTGGTTCGTGAGCGAATGACAACACAGGATAAAGATACTGTTACCCCGCAGTCTCTGATCAACATCAAGCCTGTTACAGCAGCAGTGAAGGAGTTCTTCGGAAGCTCCCAGTTGTCACAGTTCATGGATCAGAACAACCCACTTTCTGAGCTGACACATAAGAGACGTCTGTCAGCCCTTGGTCCGGGTGGTTTGTCAAGAGATCGTGCCGGATTCGAGGTTCGAGATGTACACTACACACATTATGGTAGAATGTGTCCAATCGAGACACCTGAAGGTCCGAATATCGGTTTGATCAACTCACTTGCTACGTATGCAAGAATCAATGAGTATGGTTTCGTTGAGGCACCATACAGAAAATTGGATAAGTCAGATCCTGCCAATCCAGTTGTCACAGATGAAGTTGTATATCTGACAGCGGACGAAGAGGATAATTATATTGTTGCACAGGCGAACGAGCCATTGGATGAGGAAGGTCACTTCAAGAAGAACAACGTATCTGGTCGTTTCAGAGAAGAGACATCCGAGTTCCCGAAGGCAAACGTTGACCTGATGGACGTATCACCCAAGATGGTATTCTCCGTTGCTACATCCATGATTCCTTTCCTGGAGAACGATGATGCAAACCGTGCCCTCATGGGATCAAACATGCAGCGTCAGGCAGTGCCACTTCTTCGTACAGAAGCTCCAGTTGTCGGAACAGGTATGGAGGCAAAGGCAGCCGTTGACTCTGGTGTATGTATTGTTGCAAAGCATGACGGTGTTGTTGAGATGTCATCCAGCGAGAAGATCATTGTCAAGTGCGATGATGGTACATTGGATGAGTATCATGTAATCAAGTTTGCGCGAAGCAACCAGGGTAACTGTATGAACCAGCGCCCAATCGTAAAGAAGGGCGACCGTGTAACAAAAGGGATGGTAATCGCAGATGGTGCATCTACATCAAACGGTGAGATCGCACTTGGTAAGAACCCATTGATCGGATTCATGACATGGGAAGGTTACAACTACGAGGATGCTGTTCTTCTGAGTGAGAGATTAGTAAAGGAAGATGTTTACACATCTGTTCATATTGAAGAGTACGAGACAGAAGCAAGAGATACAAAGCTCGGACCAGAAGAGATCACAAAGGAAGTTTCCGGAAACGGTGACAATGCCCTGAAGGATCTGGACGAGAATGGTGTTATCCGTATCGGTGCTGAGGTTCGTGCCGGTGATATCTTAGTTGGTAAGGTAACTCCAAAGGGAGAGACTGAGGCAACAGCCGAGGAGAGACTGCTTCGTGCAATCTTCGGTGAGAAGGCAAAAGAGACAAGAGATACATCACTGAAGGTGCCACATGGTGCGTACGGTGTTGTTATGGATACAAAGATCTTTACAAGAGAAAATGGCGATGAACTGCCACCAGGAGTAAACAAGTCTGTTCGTGTATACATTGCACAGAAGAGAAAGATCTCCGTTGGTGATAAGATGGCTGGTCGTCATGGTAACAAGGGTGTTATCTCGCGTATCCTTCCAGTTGAGGATATGCCATTCCTGCCAAATGGTCGTCCACTTGATATCGTGTTGAACCCATTGGGCGTACCTTCCCGTATGAATATCGGACAGGTGCTTGAGATTCACCTTAGCCTTGCTGCAAAGGTACTTGGCTTTAATGTATCTACACCAGTCTTCGATGGTGCAAACGAGCATGATATCATGGATGCTCTGGAGATGGCAAACGATTATGCAAACTCCGATTGGGAGACATTCTATGAGAAATATAAGGATGATACAGAGAAGGAAGTTATGGATTATCTGTATGAGCACCGTGACCACCGTGAAGAGTGGAAGGGTGTTCCAATCAACCGTACAGGTAAGGTAAAAGTACGTGATGGTAGAACCGGTGAGGAATTTGATTCACCAGTTACAATCGGATTCATGCATTACCTGAAGCTGCATCATCTGGTTGATGATAAGATCCATGCACGTTCTACAGGTCCTTACGGAATGGTTACACAGCAGCCACTTGGTGGTAAGGCACAGTTCGGTGGACAGCGTTTTGGTGAGATGGAGGTTTGGGCTCTTGAGGCTTATGGTGCATCTCATACATTGCAGGAGATCCTGACTGTGAAGTCCGATGATGTAACAGGACGTCTGAAGACTTACGAAGCAATCATCAAGGGTGATAATATCCCGGCTCCTGGTATTCCAGAATCCTTCAAGGTATTGCTTAAGGAATTCCAGTCACTGGGTCTGGATGTTGGAGTTCTCGATGAGAACGGTGAAGAGGTAGAACTCGGTGAGTCTATGGATACCGGAAATGAGAACGTGAAGAAGTACATGGGTGAAAATCCAGATGACTTCAACGAAGATCTTGGAGAGAACGGATACAGCGGAATTAACGAGGATAACGAATTGGAGTCTTTGAATGATGATTATCTGGACGATGATTTCGGCGGTAATTTCGATGATGATGAATTTTAAGGAAGGAGATTTGTAAGAGATGTTAGCGATGAATAACGAGAAAAATCAAGAGCAGCCTATAAATTTTGATGCCATCAGAATTGGACTTGCATCTCCTGAAAAGATAAGAGAATGGTCTCATGGTGAGGTTACAAAGCCAGAGACAATCAATTATAGAACTTTGAAGCCGGAAAAAGATGGTCTTTTCTGTGAGAGAATCTTTGGACCAAGCAAGGACTGGGAATGTCATTGTGGTAAGTACAAGAAGATTCGTTTTAAGGGCGTTGTCTGTGACCGTTGTGGTGTAGAGGTTACAAAAGCTTCCGTACGTCGTGAGCGTATGGGACATATCGAGCTTGCTGCACCAGTGTCACATATCTGGTACTTCAAGGGTATCCCAAGCCGTATCGGATTGATGCTGGACATTTCTCCAAAGCTTTTGGAGAAGGTACTGTACTTTGCATCTTACATTGTAATTGATCCGGGAGAGACGAATCTGGAATACAGACAGGTGCTCTCTGAGGCAGAATACAGAAAGGCAGAAGAGGACTTCGGCGGAAAGTTCCGTGTTGGAATGGGTGCCGAGGCAATCAAGGAACTTCTTCAGGCAGTTGATCTGGACAAAGAGGCTGAGACTTTGACAGAGGAGCTGCAGACAGCAACTGGACAGAAGCGTGCACGCGTCATCAAGCGTCTGGAGGTTGTAGAAGCATTCCGTAACTCACACAATAAGCCTGAGTGGATGATTCTGGATGCAATTCCAGTTATTCCACCAGATATCCGTCCAATGGTACAGTTGGATGGTGGTAGATTCGCGACTTCCGATCTGAATGATCTGTATCGTCGAATCATCAACCGTAACAACCGTCTGAAGAGACTGTTGGATCTGAAGGCACCTGACATCATTGTTCGCAATGAGAAGCGTATGCTGCAGGAAGCCGTTGATGCATTGATTGATAATGGTAG
The DNA here is from genome assembly GCA_963659815.1 of Butyricicoccaceae bacterium. GTDB lineage: Bacteria > Bacillota > Clostridia > Lachnospirales > Lachnospiraceae > Coprococcus_C. The sequence continues at coordinate 7,611 of CAVKUW010000076.1, read as the reverse complement.
AAGAGGACGTGCGGTAACTGGTCCTGGTAACCGTGCATTGAAGTCTCTTTCTGATATGTTAAAGGGTAAGCAGGGACGTTTCCGTCAGAACCTTCTTGGTAAGCGTGTTGACTATTCCGGACGTTCCGTTATCGTAGTTGGTCCGGAGCTGAAGATTTATCAGTGTGGACTTCCAAAGGAAATGGCAATCGAGCTGTTCAAGCCTTTCGTAATGAAAGAACTGACAGCACGTGGTATTGCTACAAACGTAAAGGCAGCAAAGAAGAAGGTTGAGTCTTTGGAGCCAGAAGTATGGGATGTATTGGAAGATGTAATCAAAGAGCATCCAGTTATGCTGAACCGTGCCCCGACGCTTCACAGACTTGGTATTCAGGCATTTGAGCCAATCCTGGTAGAAGGTAAGGCAATCAAGCTTCATCCATTGGTATGTACTGCGTTCAACGCCGACTTCGATGGAGACCAGATGGCTGTCCACCTTCCACTTTCCGTAGAGGCACAGTCTGAGTGTAGATTCCTGCTTCTGTCACCAAACAACTTGTTGAAGCCTTCCGATGGTGGCCCGGTAGCCGTTCCTTCACAGGATATGGTACTTGGTATTTACTATCTGACTATGGAGCGTTATGCAAGTATTTCTGACGAGGAAGCTGCAAATGTAGAAATCAAGAAAGAATACCTTGCAGAGGATGAGCAGGGCAATCTGGAGCAGCTCTCTAAGGATTGTTATGCAGGTGAGCTCGATGCAGATGATTATATCAGAGTGCGTGTCGTTGCGAAGAAGACAAAGGCAGAGACATTCTACAAGAATATTGTAGGAACAGTCAGAAACTTCATGAAGCCGAAGTTCAGCAGCGAGAACCTTGCAATGCTCGCATATGAGAATAAAGAGATTACATTACATCAGAAGATTGAAGTTGTTCGTACCGTTACAACTCCGGATGGCGAGGCACATACAGGATTTGTTGAGTGTACACTGGGACGTCTGATCTTCAACGAGATCATTCCACAGGATCTGGGCTTTGTAGATCGTAGCAAGCCAGAGAATGTACTGGAGCCAGAAATCAACTTCCATGTAGATAAGAAGCAGTTGAAGAAAATCCTTGACAAGTGTATCAATACACACGGTGTTACAAAGACCGCTGAGGTATTGGATGATATCAAGGCAATGGGTTATAAGTACTCAACAAGAGGTGCGATTTCAGTATCTATTTCCGATATGACAGTACCTGCATCTAAGAAAGATATTCTGGAGCATGCACAGGAAATCGTAGATAAAGAGAATATGCTCTATGGTCGTGGATATTTGACTGATGAAGAGCGTTATCATGCCGTTGTTAAGACATGGCAGGATGCTGATGACAAGCTGACAAAGGCTCTGCTGGATGGTCTGGATAAGTACAACAACATCTACATGATGGCAGACTCTGGTGCCCGTGGTAGTGATAAGCAGATCAAGCAGCTTGCTGGTATGCGTGGATTGATGGCAGATACATCAGGACGTACCATCGAGCTCCCAATCAAGTCAAACTTCCGTGAAGGTCTTGATGTATTGGAGTACTTCATCTCTGCACATGGTGCTCGTAAGGGACTTTCTGATACAGCCCTTCGTACAGCCGATTCCGGATATCTGACACGTCGTCTGGTTGATGTATCACAGGATTTGATCATCCGTGATGTAGATTGTAGTGCAGACCGCGATGAGAAGCCGGGCATGTATGTTGAAGTATTTATGGAAGGCGATCGAGTAGTCGAGAGCCTGAAGGATCGTATTACGGGTCGATATGCGGCTGAAAGCATTTACGATAAAGATGGTAACATGCTTGTAAAGGTAAATCATATGATCACTCCAAAGCGTGCAGAGAACGTTTTGAAGAATGGTGTAGATAAGGACGGCGTTGCTTTTACACTTGAAGGCGAATCAGAACCAAGAAGAGATGCGAAGATCAAGATCCGTACAATCCTCACATGTCGTTCACACCTTGGTGTATGTTCGAAGTGTTACGGTTCAAATATGGCAACCGGACAGGCAGTTCAGGTTGGTGAGGCAGTCGGAATCATCGCTGCTCAGTCAATCGGTGAGCCTGGTACACAGCTTACAATGAGAACATTCCATACAGGTGGTGTGGCCGGTGGAGATATTACACAGGGTCTTCCTAGAGTTGAGGAGTTGTTCGAGGCAAGAAAGCCAAAGGGACTTGCAATCATCACAGAACTTGGTGGTGTAGTTGAGATCCGTGAGACAAAGAGAAAGCGTGAAGTAGTCATTACAAATCAGGAGACAGGCGAAGCAAAGGCTTACCTCATTCCTTATGGTTCACGTTTGAAGGTACAGGATGGACAGGTACTTGAAGCTGGTGATGAACTGACAGAGGGTTCTGTAAATCCACATGATATCCTGAAGATCAAGGGTGTACGTGCTGTACAGGATTACATGATCCAGGAAGTACAGAAGGTATATCGTTTGCAGGGTGTTGAGATCAACGATAAGCATATCGAGGTTATTGTTCGTCAGATGCTGAAGAAGATTCGTATTGAGGAAAGCGGAGACAGCGATTACTTACCAGGAATCAACGTAGATGCACTTGAGTTCGCAGAGCTTAATGAGAAGCTGGAAGCAGAAGGCAAGGAGTCAGCAAAGGGAACACAGATTATGCTTGGTATTACCAAGGCTTCTCTTGCTACAAATTCCTTCTTATCAGCAGCATCCTTCCAGGAGACAACCAAGGTATTGACCGATGCAGCTATCAAGGGCAAGATTGATCCATTGATCGGTCTGAAGGAGAACGTTCTGATCGGTAAGCTGATTCCTGCTGGTACAGGTATGAAGCGTTATCGTTCTGTAAAGCTTGACACAGGCGATGGAAACATCGACATGTCTGAGGTAACAGGCGAAGAGAACGGTGATTTTGAGGAAGCAGATGCAACTGTAGAAGAAACTGTTAACACAGAAGAGTAATAAAATAAACACACATGGTTGGTGACAGCCATGTGTGTTTTCTTATAAATGACTTTATTTTCTAAAAAATGAAATTTTTTCTTATATTTTGCGGGTTTCCCTGTTGACATCCGACGATTTGAATAATATAATAGTCAAGCATGCGTTTAAGGCATGTAATTTGTGTGCATACTTGTGTATGCATGGTGTAAAATATTTTGAATGGAGGTGAAAACATGCCAACTTTTAACCAGTTAGTTAGAAAGGGAAGACAGACTGTAGAGAAGAAGTCTACTGCACCAGCGCTCTTAAGAAGTTACAACTCACTTAAGAAAAAGCCTACTGATACAGCTTCACCACAGAAGAGAGGTGTTTGTACAGCAGTTAAGACAGCTACTCCTAAGAAGCCTAACTCAGCTCTTAGAAAGATCGCCAGAGTTCGTTTGTCAAACGGAATCGAGGTTACATCTTACATCCCAGGAGAAGGTCACAACCTTCAGGAGCACAGCGTTGTTCTGATCCGTGGTGGTAGAGTAAAGGACTTACCTGGTACAAGATACCATATCATCAGAGGTACTCTTGATACAGCAGGTGTTGCTAAGAGACGTCAGGCACGTTCTAAGTACGGTGCTAAGAGACCGAAGGATGCAAAATAAATCGGTAGATTAGTATTGTAACAGTTCGTATTTCAAGAACTAAAAAGTGCGAAAGTGGGTTATGTTTTCCGTATTATATATTTATAGAAGGAAAGATAGCAATTTCCGCACGAACACATTTCCACAATACTCAAGTACAGCAGGTAACGGTTTGCTGTATCTCTATTGAGGGGAATGTGAGTACCGTTGAATTAATTCGGATTGAAAAATCCAAAAATAATTAAGGAGGGAAGAACCGTGCCACGTAAAGGACATATTGCAAAAAGAGACGTATTAGCGGATCCAATTTACAACAATAAGATCGTTACAAAGCTTATCAACAACATCATGCTTGATGGTAAGAAGGGTGTTGCGCAGAAGATCGTTTACGGTGCTTTTGATCGTATCGCAAACGAGACTGGTAAGGAGGCTTTAGAGGTTTTCGATGCTGCTATGAATAATATCATGCCATCACTCGAAGTTAAGGCCAGACGTATCGGTGGTGCAACATACCAGGTTCCAATCGAAGTAAGACCTGACAGAAGACAGGCTTTAGCACTTCGTTGGCTGACAACTTACTCACGTGCAAGAAGTGAGAAGACAATGGAAGAAAGACTTGCAAAAGAGCTTATGGATGCAGCAAACAATACAGGCGCATCTGTTAAGAGAAAAGAAGACATGCACAAGATGGCAGAGGCAAACAAGGCATTTGCTCATTACAGATTCTAGTTTTCGGGTGCATTTATACTAAAATAAGGAGGAAAAAACCTTGGCTGGAAGAGAATATCCACTTGATAGAACAAGAAACATCGGTATCATGGCACATATTGATGCTGGTAAGACAACTCTTACAGAGAGAATTCTTTACTATACTGGTGTAAACTATAAGATTGGTGAGACTCATGATGGCGCTTCTACCATGGACTGGATGGAGCAGGAGAAAGAGCGTGGTATCACAATCACATCTGCTGCTACAACATGTCACTGGACATTAGAGGATCATCATAAGAAGAAGCCAGGTGCTTTAGAGCATCGTATCAATATTATCGATACTCCGGGACACGTTGACTTTACTGTTGAGGTAGAGCGTTCACTTCGTGTATTGGACGGAGCTGTTGGTGTATTTGATGCAAAGGCTGGTGTTGAGCCACAGTCAGAGAACGTATGGCGTCAGGCTGACACATACAATGTTCCGCGTATGGCATTCATCAATAAGATGGATAAGATGGGTGCAGACTTCTTCATGTCTGTACAGACAATCATTGACCGTCTTGGCAAGAATGCAATTCCTGTACAGATTCCAATCGGACAGGAAGATGATTTTATCGGACTGATCGATTTGTTCGAGATGGATGCATACTATTATAAGAACGATGAGGGTACAGATATCGAGATCACAGATATCCCTGCAGATTTGAAGGAGCTTGCTGATAAGTGGCATGAGAATCTGGTAGAGAAGTGTTGTGAGCTTGATGATGACCTTATGATGCAGTATCTTGAGGGTGAGGAGCCATCTGTCGCTGATATGAAGGCTGCACTCCGTAAGGGTACAATCGCAAACGAGGCAGTTCCAGTATTCTGTGGTTCTGCTTATAAGAATAAGGGTGTTCAGAAGATGCTTGATGGCGTTATCGAGTACATGCCTGCTCCTACAGATATCCCTGATATCACAGGTACAGACGAAGATGGTAACGAGGTAACTCGTCCTTCATCAGATGAGGCTCCATTCTCAGCACTCGCATTTAAGATTATGACTGATCCTTTCGTAGGAAAGTTAGCATTCTTTAGAGTATATTCTGGTACATTGAACTCAGGTTCTTATGTACTGAACGCAACGAAGGGTAAGAAGGAGCGTGTTGGACGTATCGTTCAGATGCACGCAAACTCCCGTACAGAGATCGACAAGGTTTACTCTGGTGATATCGCTGCAGCAGTTGGTTTCAAGGTTACAACAACTGGTGATACAATCTGTGACGAGCAGCATCCAGTAATCCTTGAGTCTATGGAATTCCCTGAGCCAGTTATTGAGCTTGCTATCGAGCCAAAGACAAAGAATGATCAGGGTAAGATGGGTGAAGCTTTGGCAAAGCTTGCTGAAGAAGATCCTACATTCCGTGCACATACAGATTCAGAGACAGGTCAGACAATCATCGCAGGTATGGGCGAGCTTCACTTGGAAGTTATCGTTGATCGTCTTCTCCGTGAGTTCAAGGTTGAGGCAAACGTTGGTGCACCTCAGGTTGCTTACAAGGAGACATTTACGAAGGCTGTTGATGTAGATAGCAAGTACGCTAAGCAGTCTGGTGGTCGTGGTCAGTATGGTCACTGTAAGGTTAAGTTCGAGCCTATGGATCCAAACGGCGAAGAGCAGTTTATTTTCGAGTCAACTGTTGTCGGTGGTGCTATTCCTAAGGAATACATCCCTGCTGTTGGTGAAGGTATCGAGGAAGCAGCAAAGGCTGGTATCCTGGGTGGATATCCGGTACTTGGTGTTAAGGCAAACGTTTATGATGGTTCTTACCATGAAGTCGATTCTTCAGAGATGGCATTCCACATCGCTGGTTCTATGGCATTCAAGGATGCTATGGCAAAGGGTGGAGCAGTGCTTCTTGAACCTATCATGAAGGTTGAGGTTACAATGCCTGAGGAATACCTTGGCGATGTAATCGGTAGCTTGAATGCAAAGCGTGGACAGATCCAGAGTATGGACGATATCGGTGGTGGAAAGATTGTTAAGGCATTGGTTCCACTTGCTGAGATGTTCGGTTACTCTACAGAGCTTCGTTCTTCTACACAGGGACGTGGTAACTACTCTATGTTCTTCGAGAAGTATGAGCAGTGTCCAAAGAACATTCAGGAGAAGGTTCTTGCAAACAAGAACTCTTAATTCTGCAAAGTATATATTTGCAGGACAATTTTAAAAAATTGCTTGAAAATATCGCTATATTTTAATATAATGATTTTTAGCCGAGTAAACGCCCGGAAAGGGCAAATAAATTGCCCGGAGGGGCTATATTAAGGAGGAAATTATAATGGCAAAGGAAAAGTTTAACAGATCAAAGCCACATTGTAACATTGGTACAATCGGACACGTTGACCACGGTAAAACTACTTTAACAGCTGCAATTACAAAGGTATTGGCTGCTAGAGTTGCTGGTAACACAGCTACAGATTTCGAGAACATCGATAAGGCTCCAGAAGAGAGAGAAAGAGGTATCACTATCTCTACAGCTCACGTTGAGTACGAGACAGAGAAGAGACATTACGCACACGTTGACTGTCCGGGTCATGCTGACTATGTAAAGAACATGATCACTGGTGCTGCACAGATGGATGGTGCTATCCTCGTTGTTGCTGCAACTGATGGTGTTATGGCTCAGACAAAGGAGCACATCCTTCTTTCTCGTCAGGTAGGTGTACCTTATATCGTGGTATTCTTGAACAAGTGCGATATGGTTGACGATGAGGAGCTTCTTGAGCTCGTTGAGATGGAAGTTACAGAGCAGCTTGAAGAGTATGAGTTCACAGATTGCCCAATCGTTAAGGGTTCTGCTCTTAAGGCTCTTGAAGATCCAATGGGTCCTTGGGGCGACAAGATCATGGAACTTATGGATACAGTAGATTCTTACATTCCAGATCCTCAGAGAGATACAGATAAGGACTTCATCATGCCTGTTGAGGACGTATTCACAATCACAGGTCGTGGTACTGTTGCAACTGGTAGAGTTGAGGCTGGTGTTATCCACCTTAACGACGAAGTTGAAATCGTTGGTATTAAGCCAGAGAAGCAGAAGACAACTGTAACAGGTATCGAGATGTTCCGTAAGCTCCTTGACGAGGGTCAGGCTGGTGATAACATCGGTGCTCTTCTTCGTGGTATCAAGAGAGAGGATATCGTACGTGGACAGGTTCTTTGTAAGCCAGGTTCAATCACATGTCATACAAAGTTCACAGCTCAGGTTTACGTTCTGACAAAGGACGAGGGTGGTCGTCATACACCATTCTTCAACAACTATCGTCCACAGTTCTACTTCAGAACAACTG
>CAVKUW010000075.1:0-2765 GCA_963659815.1 Butyricicoccaceae bacterium | reverse complement strand
GTTCTTCTGTGACCGATTTGAATTGACAGATGAAGATGTGGTTCGTATTTACCAGAAGTCTTATCGCTAAGGAAGGTACAGGATTATGAAAAAATATACCATAATATCGAATCTTTTATTGCTTATGGCACTTGTACTTGTTGGATGCGGAAAATCTGATACAGCAAATCAGGATAGTGAAACGGTTATATCAGAACAAAATTCAGAAGTAGAAAGCGAGACAGGTGATACAGAGACAATCGCTGAACAGGAAAATAATTTACGGGACACTTCTTCCATAGAGCCGGAGGTTGATATGAAAAATATTGTACTTGGGACTGTACCAGATGGATATTATAGCAAAGCAACACAGCGGGGTACATTGGAAACCTTTACATACGACACAAAAGACTATATCGGAGATGGAGAAACAATTCAAAGTCACGCAACTGTTTATCTGCCGTATGGATACGATCAGAATGATACAGATACAAAATATAACATACTTTATCTTCAACATGGTGCTTATGGAAATGAAAGAACATGGATGTATGAGTATGGTGATAACTTCAAAAATATGATCGACAACATGATAGAGGATAAACTGATTCCCCCATTGATTATTGTTATGCCGTATCTTCCGTCTGGAAATGATTGGTATCATGATACAACTCTGATTTTCTATTCTGGTGAATTGAAGAATGATTTAATGCCAGCTGTAGAAAGTTATTATCATACTTTTGCAACGAGTACGACGGAAGCAGGATTTGAAGAATCACGTTCCCATCGTGCATTTGGAGGCTTTTCTGCCGGAGAAACGACTACTTGGCATGTATTTCTTGAAGGAATGGATCGTTTTGAATATTTTATGCCTATGAGCGGAGGTTTGACGCTCGGAGGAGATGGTTCAACGGATGTGGAGGACGCCACTATGATTGCAGATACAGCGGCAGCTTCCGGATATGGTAAGCGTGAATATTATGTATTTGCTGCAACGGGAACGGAAGATGTTGCATATGAGGGTTTAACAGCACAGATGGAATATATGTCAACACTGACAAATGCGTTTGACTATACGGACAAGGGATTTGCAGACGGTAATCTGATGTATTATACCGTGAAGGGAAACCAACACGATTATCAATATACTTATGAATATGTTTTTAACGGATTACAATGTCTGTTTTCATGGTATGAGTTGGAGTACTGACTATGAAATTTAATAGCGACTTATAAATTTGCTAATATCTTCCAAAACAAAAGCAGATTCGTTAACATGAGTATATCAGATAGTTTATATAGACACAAAATAGGAGGTATATTTTATGTTAAATGAATCGGTAATCAATGTATTAAAGAATGGTATGTGGGATCTTGCTACCTGTGCAAATGGAGAGCCGAACGTAGTTCCGGTTGCATTTAAGGATATCACAGAGGATGGCAAGCTGGTTGTAGGAGATGTTTTCCTTGAGACAACATTAAATAACATCAAAGCCAATGATGGTAAGATTGCAATTTCCGCATATGATGCACAGAGTCTGGAAGGATATCAGATCAAAGGAACCGCCGAGTATGTGACCGAGGGCGAAGTGGTAGATACATTTAAGGCTATGGTTGAGAAGATGTTCAATGGCGCGGCAACTGCAAAGGGCGCGCTGATTATTACCCCTTCCAAGGTGATTGTGACAACACCAGGAGCCGATAACAAAAAAGAAATTTAATATACGGAATACTAATAAATTCCATAGTAAATTCAAAAAATATCACCTTCAGGCTATAATGAAACAAAATAAAGCTTGAAGGTGATTTTTTATGGCAAAATATAAGAAGAAATTGGAAGATGATATACGGTGCCCGCTTGAATATGGACTTGCGATATTTGGCGGCAAATGGAAGTCCCGTATTATATGCGTGTTGTCTGCGAATGAAAAGCTGCGCTACAGTGAAATACGCAGGGAAATGTACAACATCACGGATGCGGTTCTGGCGGCAACATTAAAAGATCTGATCGAAGATGGCATCGTTGACCGGAAATCTTATGATGAAATTCCGCCGAAAGTGGAATATTCTTTGACACAAAAAGGAAAATCCGTTGTTCCTATTCTGCAAAGTATCTGTCAGTGGTCGGATATTTTTTATAAGGAAGACGGAGAAAATGAAATGGTACAATGCCAGAAATGTGATTACCATAGATAAGGAGAGATTATGCTTACATTTACAGAGGAAAAGAGATTTACACAGGAGCAGGTGCAGCAATTGTTTTTGTCCGTTCATTGGGTTTCCGGAAATTATCCGGAACGCTTATACAAAGCACTTATGCATTCATCAACGGTATTAACTGTGTGGGACGATGAAGAACTGGTCGGACTTACAAGAGTTCTGGATGATACATCAATGTTAGCGCAGATACATTATGTCCTCGTCCATCCCGCGTATCAGGGACAGGGGATTGCCGGTAAGATGATCGAATACATAAAAGAAAAATACAAAGACTTCCTGTATATTGAGGGGATGCCGGAGGACAAAAACAATGTACCTTTTTATGTGAAACATGGCTTTTCCGTTATGGAAAATGGAGCGGCTATTCAGATTTGTAATTTGAGTGCGGGAAGATAGACTAAAACTTATTGGGAATGAATAATAGCAAAATAAATATAAAAATGCTTGACGATATGGCTTGATTATGTTAGCCTACCAGCAAAGCATAAGTTTCATATAGTAGTTGCTAGATAGCTACTTTCTACGAATAGTCAAATTATTTATTCTTGAACATTCATGCTTTTAAA
>CAVKUW010000074.1:0-2355 GCA_963659815.1 Butyricicoccaceae bacterium | reverse complement strand
TCCTCCATCGAATAGTGTGCCGGTGAACCCACCATATATTTCTTCTCATAATAATCCGGCAATGCCTGACTCTGTGTCTGTACCACTTCATCGGCAGCCGCCTGCACCTTCGGTTCTGCGGCATCCGTCTGCTGTTCCGTGGATGCTGTCTCGCTGGCAGCTATCTCTGGTATCTGCTTATCCGGTGAAGCAGCAACCCGTCTTACCAATGCTATGATAAGTACCAGCATGGCAGCGCAAATACAAAGGCAGAATATTTCTTTCGCCTTTCGTATTCTTCTTCTGCGCCGACGCAGTTCTTCCTTCTGTTTCTTTAATTTTTTTCTATGAAGTTCCTTACGTTGCTGTTCCTGCAACATCGTCCGCCTCCTGATGACTTCTGAATCTTCGGGAATTATACCCACATTCCCGTTCGTTTCATTCCGTCTGTATCTTTCACTGTATCTTTCGTATTCCATTTTAATGCACACTCCTTTTATAAGATTCCCATAGTTTACATGGAGTGTGCATCATATCTGTCTCATATATGTATCATTTTTCCATCTTAGTTGCATAATTTTGTATATCTTCTGACGACTCCATATGTGCGTTCACATTATACCTCTCTGTGCAGACGCAGTCATCGCAATGCTTATTGTATCACGTCTCCGTCATAGATGCTCCTGATAGGTAATACATCCTGATCGACCCACATGCCAATCTCTACAAACTGCTTATCAGCTGTCTGATGTTCCGAGGTTTCCATGTCCTCATTTGCTACCAGCTCACCATTTCCATTCATGTTATAAGCCTCTCCATAGCTTTCATTATAGACGCCATAGTTATACTTCTTAATTATAACCTCTTCGGAAACGCCCAGCTCCTCCGCCATATATTTCACCACATCCGCTTTCAGAAGCGCCTGCCATTCCGCTTCTGTCATATAGGCATATACAGTATACCCCAAAATCTTTCCGGTTTCCACATCCACAACTAAATAAACATAATCATCTGATACCTGAAATGTCATATATTCAAGCATCAGGTATTGATTCATATTCTCCAGATTCACCAGAGTCTCGTAATATGGATTGGCGTACTCATCCTGCATATTAAAATCCAGTTCCGGCACCAAATGTGCCTGACGCATTTCCTCGACCTGCGCAGTTACCTGCAATTGCAGGTCATAATCATCATACATTTCTGTATCTTCTGCTGGATAAGAGTTTGATACGTGAGTTCCTGTCTGGCTCCAGTCCATCAAATCCAGTTTTTCCTCCATTGTCATCTGCGCGGCAGTATCCAGATAAGATGTATCCGCCTGCTGCACATATATATGATCAATCTCATTTTTATCCATCATCGCAAAAATTGTCTTCGGCGCCATGATTCCGATCGTCAAAACAGCAGCTCCTGCCAGCACACACAGGCAATTTCGAAGGACACTTTTCAGGAAATGATCGTTTTTCTGTATTTTTTCTTCGTTTTGCTTTGTTTCTGTACGTTTCCTCATACTTCTTCCTCCGTTTCCTTCTTTTCCATGCTTTCATGTCTGCATACTTCCTTCGGGAAGCATACGCTTACCTGTGTACCAATCCCTTTCTTACTCATGATCTGCAATCTTGCCTGATGCAGTTTCACGATTTGACTGCATATCGCAAGTCCCAGTCCTGCGCCGCCGTTCGCACGGGAGCGTGATTTATCCACCATATAAAAGGCTTCTGTCAGACGGCTCAGATTCTCCTCATCAATACCGCATCCATTATCCTTGATTCCCATCCGGTATTCGCCGGATACCCACACACCAAACAGCGAAATCTTTCCTTTTCCATCCATTGATTTTCTGGCGTTATCAAATAAATTGATCAAAACGGTCTTCATCAGATCCGGTTCAAGTTTCACGACCGCCGGCTGGACATTCACCGTCAGCTCGATCTCATACTTATCGGCAACCGGAAGCAGCGTCTCATAGACCGCATCCGCGAAATTCGCTATATCCATATCATAAAACAGGAAATCCTGCTTTTTGAGCACGATCAGATCCATCAGCTTCATCGACATTTTCTCAAGACGTCTGCCCTCCACAACGATCTGATTCGCATAGGTAATCAGATCCTCCTCGGAAAGCTGGTTGGAACGGATCAGATCCGCATAGCCGATCATCGAGGTAAGTGGCGTTTTTAACTCATGCGCAAAGTTGTTCGTAAACATCTCCTGACTTTTCGTTTTTTCTTCCAGTTCTTTCATCGTCTTGTTCAGACTGGTGGACATTCGGTTGAAATCCTCTGCCAATACGCCAATCTCATCTTTACTTTTCTTTTTGATCCGGATTCCCGCACGTCCGCCGGCTACCAGTTTCGTCGCCTTCGACAACCG
>CAVKUW010000073.1:0-5512 GCA_963659815.1 Butyricicoccaceae bacterium | reverse complement strand
CACGGTCATCCATATCGAAAAATACATCGCGCAACAACTTGCCCTTCTCGCCATCGTCGCCCTGTCCGACATGCTTGACCGAAGCGAGCTTTGTCAGGAAATATGCCACATCGCTGTAAATGACGCCATCTGGGATATACCCCTGCTCATCCTTCTTCCCGGATATCAACAGACAGGCATCAAATATATTCTCACGGATTGTGAGCTTGTGTGTCGTGCTCTCAAATGTATAACGCTCATCCTTATCCTTACTTGTAAGCCGCATATAGTAATCGACTTCCTTCAGTGTCGCGTATCCATTTGCATTTAAGTTTGCGAGCAGATCTGGATTGGATACGATCTCTCGCTTGCTGTAAAGCACATCCGGCATCAGCAGGCAGGCACCCACACGCACATCGTTCCATTTCTTGGAACGGATATAGGCTCGAATATTATAGGTAAGATCTGTCAGGATACCACCACTTGTACCACCAGCGACACCTGACACGATAATAATATCAAGCTTGCCCGACTTTGAACGGGTATGCGCCTCCTCGAGCTTATCAAAGAGCAGAACACGCATGTCCTCATATGCATTGGAAAACATCAATCGTCCAATCTGACGATTGCCCTTGGCTCCATCCGTATCAATGTTGATCTGTGGAAAATCTTCACGCATCCAGTTTGCAAGGTTTGGATGTACCGGATTTTCCTTGATGCCTCTTACCAGAAGATTCTCCAGATTTGGTCGGTAGATACTGATGATCTCGGTTGCATTTAAGCCAATACCGTCCCGGCTTGCCTCGATCATATTCTCCATCGCCGGGATATCGGAATCCACCATCAGATACTGGATGTTATCGTCCGGTGTAATCTCTCCCATCAACATTCCCTTCATATCACAGACAACCTGACTGCCCATGCCGCCAAGTCCAATCACGAGCAGATCGCCGTTGTAGCGCTGCTCATTATCCAGCTTCTCAAAGATACGAATGTCTTTTAACTTTGTAAATTCCTCTTTTTGTGTGTCAATTAAAATCATGTTACCTTCTCCTTTTATATCAATGCTTCTCCCAATATTGATACAACTTTAAACCCCGGATTCACAATTTATTGATTCTCTAGTTTTTGCGGAATTCTTCTAATTCCAGTCCCTCGTTATGCTCCAGCATCAGGCGGATGGACCATTCATTTGCAAACAGCAAAAGTGGATTGTCCTTCATATCCTTTACCTTCTTGCAGTCGCTGATTCTCGACAGCTTATTCAGATCCGTTGTAGGATCCTTTACCCATCGAATATAATTATATGGAAGCGGCTCCAGCCGGATATCACATCCATATTCATTTTCCAGTCTGTATTTCAACACGTCGAACTGTAGCACACCAACCACGCCGACGATAATCTCGGACATTCCAAGTGTATAATCCTGGAACATCTGAATCGCACCTTCCTGCGCGATCTGTGTAACACCCTTGATAAACTGCTTACGCTTCATCGAATCCAAATGCACCAGCCTGCAGAAATGCTCCGGTGCAAAGGTAGGGATTCCCTCGTACTGGAATTTCTTTCCCGGTGTACATAACGTATCTCCGATGGAGAAAATACCCGGATCAAATACACCGATAACATCACCGGCATACGCCTCGTCGATGACCTTACGATCCTGTGCCATGATCTGTTGTGGCTGAGACAGACGAAGCTTTCTGCCACTCTGCACATGGTAGACTTCCTTTGTCGCATCGAACTTACCGGAGCTGATACGCATAAATGCGATACGGTCATGATGTGCCTTGTTCATGTTCGCCTGAATCTTGAACACGAAACCGGAAAATGGCTCTGTGATCGGATCGATCAGACCTGCATCCGACATACGTGGAAGCGGACTCTGTGTCATCTTCAGGAAATGCTCCAGAAATGTCTGCACACCGAAGGTTGTCAATGCGGAACCGAAGAACACCGGAGATAATTCTCCCTTGTCAACCAATTCCTGATCAAACTCATCGCTCGCGCCATCCAGAAGCTCGATCTCATCCATAAGCTGTGAATAAAGCTCATCACCAACGGCATCTTTTAGCGCCGGATCTGTCACATCATAATCGGTCTCTGCCGCCGACTTTGCACCGCCGACAGACACTGCCTGAAACATCGATACTTTCTTTGTATCCCGGTCGTAAACGCCCTTGAAACGCTTTCCGGCACCAATCGGCCAGTTAATTGGGCATGTCCGGATTCCAAGGACATTCTCGATCTCATCTAAAAGCTCAAACGAATCTCTTGCTTCAAGATCCATCTTATTGATAAATGTAAAAATCGGAATATGGCGCATCACACAAACCTTGAACAGCTTGATCGTCTGCGCCTCCACACCCTTCGATGCGTCGATTACCATGACCGCGGAGTCTGCCGCCATCAAAGTACGGTAGGTATCCTCCGAGAAATCCTGGTGTCCCGGTGTATCCAGAATATTGATACAATATCCGTCATAATTAAACTGCAACACGGATGAGGTAACAGAAATACCTCTCTCCTTCTCAATCTCCATCCAGTCGGAAACTGCATATTTGGAATTTGCTTTTCCCTTTACCGAACCTGCTGTGTTGATCGCGCCTCCATAGAGCAGAAACTTCTCTGTCAGAGTCGTCTTACCGGCATCCGGGTGGGATATGATTGCAAATGTTCTTCTCTTCTTAATCTCTTCTTCTAATGATGCTCCCATCTGTTCCTCCACCTTTAAACTCACTTCATGTTATTATAGCATTTTAGAGATGGCTTTCAAAGTCTATTCTGAAAGATTTTTCAACTTATTTTGCTTTTTTGCATAAAAATACAACTCCTGATTGTACGAATTGCACACACCGAACTCCGTACATGGACAATGCACCGTCTCACAAGCATCAATCATTGCCTTCGCCTGCGCCAGCATCGTATCGTCCGGCATCGCAAAGCTTGGGATTTCCAGCACGTTCGCACAGAGTGCCTTCGCAACCGGATAGTCCCGGTCATGCACAGGTAATATCCCTGCCGCACACGGTATCGCCTGCCGCTGCAGTTTCCGGTAAAGCGGAATTCCGTATCCGCCTCCGCCAATCACAAAGGTTCGAACCGTTCCCTCTGGCTTCGGGAATTCCACACTGCCATACGCCGCATCGTAGACACCATCCTGCATCGCATAAAGCTCCTGTATATATTCTGTCGTCATCACCTCTTCCGGCGTTCCTACCCGGTCAACGCGATGTTCCTTCACACAGACAACCCGATCCGAGATCTTCTGTGCCAGATCAATCTCATGCAGAGACATCACAACTGCCATCTTCCGTTTCCGTGCAAGTGTCCGAAGCAGCCATAGGAAATCTGTCTTATAGCGGATATCCAGATACGAAGTCGGTTCATCTAACACCAAAATTTCCGGATCCTGACAGATTGCTCTTGCCAGCATCACACGCTGGCGCTGTCCATCGCTGATTCGCTCAAAATCCTGACTGCTTAACGCTTCGGCCTGCACCTGCCGCATCGCTTCTTCAATCTTTTCTTCATCTTCCTTCTGCAGCATCCCCATCTTCCCGGTATAAGGATATCGTCCGGTCGCCACAACATCATAGCAGCTGTATCGTTCCGGGTGAATCCGCTCCGTCATCACGATTGCCATCTTCTTTGCCAGCTCCTTTGGCGCATAAGCAGACAGTTCTTTCCCATCAACGCTGACCGTTCCTGCAATCAGGGAAAGCTGACGGATAATACTTTTCAGAATTGTCGATTTGCCGACGCCATTTGGTCCAATCAGAGTCAGGATCTCACCTTTTTTCACATGAAGATTCACATGGTCTATGAGTGTGCGCTTCTGATAGCCTACACTCGCTTCTTCCGTTACCATATAATCATTATCATTCTGCATAGCTATGTCTGCGCCCCCTCTCCTTCACCATCATATAGATTACAACCGGAGCTAAAAAGACCGCAGTCACAGAACTGATAGAAAGCTCGACCGGCGCAAATATTGTCCGTGCTAACAAGTCACATAACACACAGAACACACCGCCGCCAAGAAAGCTGACCGGGATCATCACAATCGGCTTGGTTGTTTTCACCATTCCTTTCACAAGGTGCGGCACCGCGATTCCGACAAACGAGATTGGTCCTGCGAACGCTGTCACACAGGCGGATAATAAGCTGGATAGTAAAATCAGCATCACACGAAGCGGACGAATCGATACACCGACATTTTGCGCATAGCTTTCTCCCATCTGGTATGCCCCGATCGGCTTGGATAGCAGGAATGAACCTACCACCGCAACAAAAACTACGATTGTCATAATCTTTACATGCGTCATGGAAATCCCAGCGAAGCTGCCAAGCGACCAGTTATGCAGATTCACGATATTCGAATCATCCGCAAAGGTCACAGCGATATCCGTGATTGCTGAACAGATATAACCGATCATCACACCACACACAACCAGCATAGACATCTCCTGTACCTTCTTCGACACTGCCAGTACGAAAAACATCGAAAGAAGTGATCCAATAAATGCCATGCCTATCATAAACCACGAACTCATTGTAATGCCATGTGAGACGCCTACGATCATTGCAAGTGCAACAACCAGCTTCGCCCCGGAAGAGATGCCAAGCACAAATGGTCCCGCAATCGGATTTCGGAAAAATGTCTGCAACAAAAATCCCGATACCGCAAGCGCACCACCTAAGAGTGCTGCTGCAAGCACACGCGGCAATCGGATAGAAAGGATGATCTGCATCGTCTTCTCATCACTTCCATGTCCTGTCAATACGGAGAATACCTGCCTCGGGGCGATTGATACGCTTCCAATATAAAGCGATAGCAGAATCGCACCAAGCAGCAGCCCGAACAATACAATATATGTAATTATAATACGTGTCTTTTTTGTCTTCATCTGTATTCCATTTCACAATTAATATGATGCATATAGTCTGTACATCCATTTCGTATTTCCATCCATTATTGCGTGAGTTGATAGAAATAATCGCTCTTTAGCTCCTGTCCGGTAAATATCGCATGCATATCCGCAATCATCGTACCATATCCGGTTGTCTCCTGAAACATATTTTTCCCGGTTCCGTATACATGTCCTTCCTTGACTGCCTTAAAATCCGCAAACAATGCATTCTTCTGCAAAAGCTCTGCTACACTCGTAAGCTCACTGTCGATCGTGCTGTTGTAGATAATATAGTCTGCATCCTTCGCCTGCTCGTAGAACGTCTCCATCTGGATCGTCATAGTGGAAAGCGCATTTCCCTCGTCCGAATCATCGAAGGTAATGCAGGTTCCTCCTGCAAGCTCGATCATCTTCGATACATAATCGCCGGACTTCCGCACATTAACACCACCGCTTGTCGTCACATAGAAAAATGCAACGGTCTTTCCGGTCGGTGCCTCAGTCAGAACGTCCGCGGTCTTCGCCGTCTCTGACGCAAATAACTGCTCTGCCGCTTCCTCCGCATCGAAAAACGCGCCGTAGAATTTCACCCATTCCAGTCTGCCAAGCGGATCTGTCT
>CAVKUW010000072.1:0-2603 GCA_963659815.1 Butyricicoccaceae bacterium | reverse complement strand
TATATACACGATGCAGAGCGTTACTGATACAATCTGCGCGATCACCGTTGCCTCCGCTGCCCCGCGGATTCCTCTGTCTAAACCCTTCACGAACAGGAAATCCAATCCCACATTGAGTGCAGATGATAACAATAGAAAATACAATGGCGTTTTGCTGTCACCGATTGCCCGAAGGATTCCTGAGAACATATTATATAACATCGTAACAATCGCAAATGTGAGTATAATACGCAAATACGATTCTGTCTTTGGCAATATATTTTCCGGCGTCTTCAACATCACTAAAATTGAATGCAACGAAATCACGCTTGCCAAAGTCAATACGATGGAAATTATAACGGTCAGGAAGTAAATCAATGCCGACGTCTGTTTCAATTTTTCTTCATCCTTCTCACCAAACACACGAGCCAGTACAACCGAAAATCCATTCGTAATACCGTTTGCGAATCCAATTACAAGCGAATAAAGTGCTGACGTTGCACCAACTGCCGCCAATGCCTGATCGCCCAGCACATTTCCTATGATTGCGGTATCGGCTACATTGTATAACTGCTGGAATATATTTCCAATCAGAATTGGAATCGCGAAAATCACGATGGATTGCAAAATATTTCCTTCTGTTAATGAAACTGATTTCGTTTTCATTGCCCTTCCGTCTGCCTCCTGTTTTTCAAATATGTTTGTCATTTCTGCTTGTCTTTTCTGCAATTTTATACTATGATAATCGGTAAATATATCATAATCCTACTGTAAATAGCATAAATCTACTGTGTTTTGAGAGGTAATTATAACTATGAGTGAATATACATCTTTCCAGAAGCAGCTTACCATTGCTGCCTACCTGCAGCGCGAAGACAACCGCGTCCACCACGGTTATGACGAAGAGCTTTTGCAATATATCTATGTTATGAATGGTGACCCGCGTGTTGTCGAGACGAGCAAGAAAATGTTTCGCGGCAATCGAAACGGAAAGCTCTCGAACGACCCGCTGCGCCAGTTCAAATATCTTTTTGTCGCTTCTACAACTATGACAACACGCTACGCTATCCGTGGGGGCATGGAACCGCAGGATGCCTATAATTTAAGTGACCTTTTTATCCAGCGTATGGATCTGTGCATGTCGATTGACGAGGTCTGTTCACTGCAGACAGAAATGATTGTGAATTTCACTGAACAGGTCGCTGCCATAAAGGCAAAGAAAAATCAGCTTTCTTCGAACAACTTATATATCAGGCAAATCGAAGATTATATCTATCTGCACCTGCACGAGAAGATCCGCATCGAAGAGCTGGCAAATGAAGTCGGCTTAACGCCAAACTACCTGAGCAGCCTGTTCAAGAAAGAAACCGGTCGCTCCATCCAGCAATATATTACCAACAAAAAAATAGAGGTAGCATCGAACATGCTCCTCTATTCTGAATACAGCCTTACCGACATTGGCAATATCCTTGCCTTCAGTTCGACCAGCCATTTTATTAAAACATTCAAATCCATTATGGGACAGACACCTCGTCAATACAAGCTGCACATATACGATAATTTCGTCTCTCCATTACCGTCCGACTCCCCCGCATCTTGAATGCATCCTCTTATTCTCCGGATGTACCAAGATCTCCAGTAGCATTGCTGATCGTCGTTTCCACGTCTACAATTTCCGGTCCATCTGCAAATGCCTCTGTGTTATTTGCTTCTTCTGTCGCACTCAACTGCTCCGTTTCTTCTTCGTCATCCCAAAGAGATTTGTGGTTTTTACGCTTCCGGATCTTCAACATCGCCGCAGCATTTTTTGCCATCATATAAAGCTTCGGATCAAATTCCATCAAATTCCATCAACTTCTTCTCATCCTTTGGCGGGACCTTATCCCCACGCATAATGCGTCTTGCCACAAGCATGATCTTGTTCATTTCCTTTGCCTGTTCTGCCATCGCATTTGACTGCTGTTTGCTCGATATCTGATCCGCGACCATGCGCCACTGCTCCATCACCTTGTCCATGTAATCCTGATATTCCTGTCTCTTCTCATTGACAGCATTGTATTGCAGCTCCAGAATCGCCGACTCATTCTTGTAAACTTCCGCGCCATTCTCGGTTGTCTTTATCTTCTCTTCGAGTTTCTGTTTCTGCGCATACAGTTCCTTCTGCTTCGAGTAGTAGGTTTTGATCTGTACGTTGTACCGCACTCTCGCATCTTCAATCTTCATACCTGTCACCTCTGCTTTGATACGCTATCCCCGGAAATCAAATTTCTGTCCAACCTTCTTCTCATTTTCCGTCAGCACATTTCGCTCGGAATTGTCATATGCATAGGAAGAAACTTTGTCGATCAGTTCTTCCATCGAACCGGCTGTGATCTGCACATATTCTTTGTCGTCTGCAACCGTTGTTTCTTCATTTTCCGATTCTTCTGCGCGTTTCTCCGCAGCCTTCTTTTCCGCTGCTTTTTTCTCAGCAAGCTTCTTGTCTTTCGCCTTTTCCGTTTTCTTCTGTGCAGCCTTTTTCTCTGCTGCCTTCTTTTCCGCCTTCTTCTTAGCCGCCTTTTCCACAGTTGCAAAGAACGTTGCCTTTCCATTGGCATCAACAGACATACCAAAGTTATTTACAC
>CAVKUW010000071.1:0-10757 GCA_963659815.1 Butyricicoccaceae bacterium | reverse complement strand
AAGTTATATTATTGCAAATAACAGATGAAGTATGCATTGCAAGATGCAATGCAGAACATATTGCAACAAAGAAGCGGTTATGCTATAATAAGCAATGCGACGGTTGTGCTTGATACACCGGAAACGGATGGAATTCTGATCGTTCCTCTTGACAAACAACTTAGAATGCGGTACTCTACCAACTACAGGTGGTTCGAGCCACCATTTCGAGAGTTTACCAATTTCTAATTAAACGAGTAATACGAATTCAAGTGATCGAGAGATACGAATTTCCCATTGAAGTACAATGAAATCAGAGACGAGGGTGTACCCACATGGTCGGATAATGTGCGGTATAACAGAGGAGGATGAATTATGAGAAAAATGGTACAAAAGATGATTGCGATTGCAGTTGCAATGGTGATTGTACTGGGTATGGCATCTGTGACGCAGATGGATACGCTTGCGGCGTCGTATTCTTTCGAGGGAGAGGCGCATGTGCAGACATACGGCGACAGAGCGGGCGTTTACAGGAACAACACGCTGATACTTGGAACAACCGGACAGGCGAAACGGCTGGAGGGAATCCAGATTCGTCTGACTGGAGAGATTGCGAAGCATTATTCGATTCGCTACCGGGTGCATATCCAGACCTATGGCTGGAGTCAGGGCTGGCAGTATGATGGCGCGCTCGCCGGAACGGAGGGCGAGGCAAAGAGACTGGAAAGTCTGGAAGTGCAGTTGGTTCCGAAGTCTGAGACGATGGGACTGGTGTACCGTGTACATCGTCAGACGTATGGCTGGGAGACATCGTACAAAACGATGGGACAGGTTAGCGGCACAACGGGCGAAGGAAAACGATTGGAAGGCATCGAGATCGCTTTGACCGGAAATGAGTATAGTGGAAGCATCGAATATTCTACCCATGTACAGAGCTATGGCTGGATGAATGCGGTGTCGAACGGCACGATGAGCGGCACTTCCGGGCAGGCAAAACGACTGGAAGCAATTCGAATCCGTCTCAAGGGAGAAATCGCGAACCATTACGATATCTGTTATCGTGTGCATGCACAGACCTACGGATGGCTTTCGTGGGCGTGGAATGGAGATCCGGCAGGTACGAGCGGTCTTGGCAAGCGGTTGGAGGCAATTCAGATCGTACTTGTGAAAAAGGGCGACGGTGTTTTAACGGAGCTAAATGGAATCAAGAGCAAAGCGGCTTTTCCATATATTACGCCACATGATTGTAAGTGGAAAACGGTTGTAGATGAGCCAGCGCATGAAACACCGATTTATGAGGAGCAGGATGTGTATGAGATGCATAGTGTATGGTGGCCTGATGGCGGCTATGCTGATGAACTCAGAGATAGTTGTGCAAAGCAGAGATGGTGTGCACAACATTGTATCAGCTGCTTCCCGGATTGTCCGGACCCAGATCCTGCCGGTCGTTGTGCATTAGATGTTGTAGACACAGCAATATGGGTAGGAACAAAAAAAGTCCAGATCGGTACCAAGCGTACCGAAGCCATTACGCACCAGGAATGCGAATACTGCGGCCTTAAAAAGCAGTAACCACAAAAAAATTAAAACCCCCAGTCTCGAAGCCGAAGAGACTGGGGCGTCTATCAACGAGAATCACGAATACAAATACAACGAGAAAAACGAACATCCATTTTTAAACGAGTAAATACGAATTTTATTGTAGGCAGATACTGTTAACTTGTTTGGAAAGGGGTGTTTTTTCATGGAAAAATTTTTAACATTTATAAGAGAACATGTAAGGAAAATCGTAGGGAGACTGCCATGGAATAAAATGGCTGCGAGCACGCAGAAGGATGCGTCAATCAGCCTGGAGGTAATGAATGCGATCATCGCGTGGATCGTGGATACACGGCTTTATCTGTTTTATGACAGAGAGTTGCAGCATTTTGGCATGGAACCCCGGTCTTACATGATGGAGCGGGTGCTGGATGTGCTGGAGCTGCCGGAGTCCTGTCTTGACGATACGTGGAAGGATTTGATTTATCTGATTGTCGCGTATCGGAATTCCGGGGATGCGGCATTGCAGGATAAGGCGCGGGAGGCGGTCTGGCTGTTGTCAGATATCGTGGATAATCACCGTCGGTATCCATTTTTCACGAAGGAGAAAATTGACATGAAAATAGAAAGTATACAGCAGTGCGAGGACAGTTTTCCTGCGCAACTGCGCAAAAAGGTTGCTATGCAGGATACCTATCTGAACCTGAGACCGGAAGATTTGATTGTCTGTCTGGGGGATGCGGATGCTGAAAGCCGGAGGATTCTGGAGACATGTGCATGGAAGGGGACAATCGGCTATGAAATCAGTGACATCGACGAGATCGAGATTGGTGGTGGTTTCGATGACGAGTCAGGAATTGAATATTGCGAGCACATCTACGCGATGCTGATTGCGCCATTTGCGGTGTGGCTGGCAAAGACCGGATACAAACCGGACGATACATTTTTAAAGAAAACCTTGTTGTGATGTGTCTCCTATTTACTTGCATGGGAAATTTGCTATAATATACATATTTGTTAGAGAAAGGACGACAGTTACATGCAGGAATATGTAATGGGAAATGGAGCAATCGCGCTCGGCGCATTGGCAGCAGGTGTCAATCTTGTGTCCGGGTATCCGGGAACTCCATCTTCTGAAATTGTGGAAACGATATCCAAGTACCCACACGATGGGGTGCACTTGGAATGGTCAGTGAATGAGAAAGCAGCGATGGAGGTTGCTGCGAGTGCGGCATATGGCGGCGCACGGACGATGGTGACGATGAAACAGGTGGGCTTGAATGTGGCAGCCGATCCGCTGATGTCGCTTGCGTATGTGGGTGTAAAGGGCGGCATGGTTGTTGTATCGGCGGACGATCCGGGCCCGATTTCCTCCCAGACCGAGCAGGATACAAGGCGGTTCGCGGACTTCGCGCGGATTCCGGTTTTTGATCCATCTTCGCCGGAAGAGGCGTATGAGATGATACAGGATGCATTTGCGTATTCGGAGAAATATAAGACGCCGGTTTTGTTCCGCCCGACGACGCGTGTCTGCCATGCGTATGCGTCGATTGAGAATCCGGTCAATAATGGACCGAAACAGTATGATGGTTTCGTGAAGGATTCCAAGAAATGGGTCATCTTCCCGCGGTTATCTTACATGAATCATGCGATGATTGAGCAACGGAATGTGGAGATCGGGAAAAACTTTTCTACCTATAAATGGAATCGCGTGGAAGGCGGAAATTCCAAGAAGGCGGTGATCACGTCGGGAATCAGCTATGCCTATGCGAAGGAATATCTGAAGGATCACACGGATATCAAGCTCATTAAGCTTGCGACCGCGTACCCTCTGCCAGAGGATTTTCTGCTTCAGGCATTGGATGGCGTGGAGGAACTGCTCTGCGTGGAGGAGTTAAGTCCGTATATTGAAGAACAGATTCTGAAGCTTGTCGGAAAGCACGCGCTCTCCATTAAGGTATCAGGAAAATTAGATGGAAAGGTACCGGCGAGTGGCGAGAACAGCTCGAATCTGGTTGCAGATATTCTGAGCGAGTTCCTTGGCACGGAGAAGTTCACGCGTGGGTTGGATGGCAGCGATGCACCTGCCCTTCCGGTTCGTCCACCAGTGTTGTGTGCAGGATGTCCGCACCGCGCATCGTTCTATGCTGTAAAGCAGGCGATGAAAGGAAAGAAAGCGTATTTCTGTGGAGATATCGGATGCTATACGCTCGGAAATGCGATGCCGCTCGATATGGTTGATACGTGTCTTTGTATGGGCGCCGGAATCACGATGGCGCAGGGCTTCCATTGGATTGACGGGGAAGGTACATGCTTTGGATTCGTGGGTGATTCAACCTTCTTTGCTTCCGGTATGACCGGCGTGGTAAATGCGGTGTACAACAACGCAGATATGATTCTCTGCGTGCTGGATAATTCGACAACGGCGATGACCGGACATCAGCCGCATCCGGGAATCGGGCGGAATATGATGGGACAGTTTGTGGACAAGGTAGATATCGCGAAGGTGTTGGAAGGCATCGGCGTCCATAAGATCGTGACGGTTGATCCGTTAGACCTTGATGCGTCGGTGGCAGCAGTGCAGGAATGTGCCGAGCTTCCGGGAGTGAAAGCGATTATCTTCAAGTCTCCATGTATCGCGATTTCCAAGCCAGATGGTAAATGCCAGATCTCAGAGAAATGCATCAACTGTAAGAAATGCATCCGTGAGATTGGCTGTCCGGCACTCATTACTGTAGATGGAAATGTGACGATTGATGAAAACTTATGTACCGGCTGCGGTTTGTGTAGTCAGATTTGCCCGGTTCACGCCATTGATTGCGATACTCAAAAAGGAGGTGCCAGCCATGAATAAAGATATATTGATCTGTGGTGTCGGTGGACAGGGAACCGTGCTGGCATCCAAAATTATTGCGGCATCTGCGATGGATGAAGGTTCGGCAGTTCATTCGGCAGAGACGATCGGAATGGCTCAGCGAGGCGGTTCCGTGACAAGTCATGTGCGAATTGGTGAGGCATATGCACCGCTGATTCCACAGGGCGCGGCAGATATGATTCTGGCATTTGAGCCAGCGGAGGCTGTACGGAACTTAGGATATCTGAAAAAGGATGGAATCGTGATCGTGAACAGCGTACCGGTAAAGCCGGTGACAGAATCCTTGCAGGATACCGGATATGACGGCACAGAGATGATTGCATATCTGCAGAAGAAATGTAACTGTATTGTGATTGACGCAGAGAAGATCTGTGCACCGTTTGGCTCATCACGATATTTTAACATTGCTATCTTAGGTGTTGCAGTGGGAAGCGGACGGCTTGGAATCAGCAAGGGAACTGTGCTCGCGGAGATTGAGAAACGCGTGCCGGCGAAATATTTAGAGACAAATAAAGAGGCGTTTTTTGCGGGAGTCGATACAGCAATCCATATTTAGAGGAGGAAACAACCATGAAATTAAGTGAGTTACAGTTGTCACAGGTAGATGCGCAGATCAAGCGTCTGGTTCAGATCGACAGCTATTACGGAAAGATTTACAGGGAAGCAGGAATTGACGGTGTATCCAGTCAGGAAGAATTTGAGAAGCTACCATTTTCCAGCAAGGCGGATCTTCGAAATGCGTATCCGCTTGGAATTCAGGCAGTGCCAGATGAGGATGTGGTGCGAATCCATTCTTCTTCTGGTACGACAGGCAAGCCGGTTATCATTCCTTATACTGCAAAGGATGTCGACGATTGGGCGACGATGTTTGCACGTTGCTATGAGACAGCCGGAATCACGAAGAAAGATCGTATCCAGATCACACCGGGGTATGGACTCTGGACGGCCGGAATCGGATTTCAGGCGGGCTGTGAGAAGCTTGGCGCGATGGCAGTGCCGATGGGACCGGGCAATACAGACAAGCAGATCCAGATGATGATCGACCTGAAGACAACGGTATTGACGGCGACCTCTTCGTATGCATTGCTTCTGGCAGAGGAGATCAACAAACGTGGACTGCGCGATCAGATTCATTTGAAGAAGGGCGTATTTGGCTCCGAGCGCTGGAGTGAGAAGATGCGTGAATATATCAAGCGCGAGCTTGGCGTTCAGATCTATGATATCTATGGATTGACGGAGATCTACGGACCGGGTATCGGAATCAGTTGTGATGCGGATGACGGTATGCATTACTGGGATGATTATGTGTATATTGAGATCATTGATCCGAAGACATTGCAGCCGGTACCGGATGGTGAAGAGGGTGAGATCGTAATCACGACACTTGTAAAGGAAGGTGCGCCACTTCTGCGTTTCCGTACACACGATATCTCCAGAATTATTCCGGGTGAATGTCCATGTGGCAGAAAGCATCCGAGACTGGATATCATCAAAGGTCGTAGCGATGATATGTTCAAGGTACATGGCGTCAATATGTTCCCAAGTCAGGTGGAAGAGATTCTTGGCATGGTGGATGGTGTATCGAGTGAGTACAATATCAACATCGCGCATGATGAGGCACACAACCGTGACATTATCATGGTGACGGTTGAGGCGGAAGGTCGTGTGGACTTTGAGCAGACCGGACAGACGATCAAGAATCTGTTTAAGTCGAAGATGAGTGTCACACCGAAGATCAATGTTGTGCCGGTTGGCACATTGCCGCGAAGCGAGAAGAAAGCAAAGCGCGTGATCGATCACCGTGAGGTGTAGGGAAAAAGGAGGACCATAGATGCGAAGTATTTTGATTGTTGTCGATATGCAGAATGACTTTGTAACAGGTGCACTTGCGTCGAACGATGCGCAGGCGATTCTGCCGCAAGTAAAGGAAAAAATCGAGACGTATGATCGTGCAGGCAAGGAGATCATTTTCACGCGGGATACGCATGGAGAAGATTATATGCGGACAAATGAGGGAAAACATCTGCCGGTTCCACATTGTATTAAGGGGACGGATGGATGGCAGATCTGCGCAGAACTTACCGATGGAATTGCCTCAGAATATAAGATGGTTGACAAGCCGACATTTGGTTACCTGGGCTGGAAGGATGTTCTTGCGAGTGAGACTGCGGATGGCTCGGAGCTGGATATAGAAATGATCGGTGTATGTACGGACATCTGTGTTGTTTCAAATGCCCTCTTGCTGAAAGCCTTGTATCCAGAGGCAACGGTGCGTGTGGATGCAGGCTGTTGTGCAGGCGTCACACTGGAAGCACATGCGGCAGCACTTGCAACGATGCGTTCCTGTCAGGTGGAAGTAATCGACGAATAAGGAACAGGAGATAGAAAGTGAGGGAGATTTTTGAGTTATAGCAATGTAATACAGATTTGTGTAGTCGTTATCATTTTGCTGATATGTGTAATTTTGTTTCTTACGAGAAAGAAAAGCAAATGGATTGATCCAGAGGAATTTGTAGAGCGGAAGAAATATATCAGTAAAAACTGTAATGAACAAGAATTGCAGAAATTTATGCAATTTTTGCGGGAGTATGGCGGAGGATATGTAAAGAGACGTAATGGAAACATTGTGTATCAGGACTATCTGGGGCGCGAAAAAGGTGATCTGAAGGGGATTTTTTATAGCGTGGTTGTTCCAAGTGCAAAAGTAACAACGAAGACAAAAGAAGAGTATCGTCAGCTTTTATGCAAGATTGGTGTGACAGGGGTTTCCGCTCGACCAGAGTATGAACGCCGGGATGGGAAACTCAAAAATAAGGAAGCCGACACTGATAACTGGGAGAGAAAGCAGGCGGGTAATCATGGAGAAGCACTTGTCCGAAAATATTTGAAAAAGCTAGATCCTGTGAAATATTTTGTGGTAAGTGGTGTAGTTCTGGAGTACAAAGGAGAGAAACGAGAATTTGACCATCTGGTAATCGGCAATGATATTTTGTATATTTTGGAGACAAAAGCTTTCGGAATGGCACAGGATGAGTTGTATGGAAGTTATGCTGAGATAAGTATTTCGACAGATGATCATTGGGTGTTGACAAAGAATGGACATCAGAAGGAATTAGTCAGTCCAACAAAGCAGGTAATGGAACAACGAAAATTTATGGAAAAAGTACTACATGCATCATATGTAGATATTTTATCGGTTGTGGTATTGGCAAATCCGGAATTACAAATAGAGCAGAATGCGAAGTTGGAATATGGCGTCGTGTCGGTGAATAATTTGCAATGGTATATTGAAAAGACAGATAACAAAATGCGGATTGGATCGAGAGAAGAACTGATTCAGAAGATTGACAGAGCAAGAATCAACTAAACCACCGCAAGGATATGATAAAAGTTCACGAAAACCTGCGTAAGATTCTAGTAAAATTACACAATTGCAATCAATAATAGTATGTGTTACTATTTTTGTACATAGTAAAGTTAATATGTGGCAAAACAGTCGAAAGATTGCGACGCAAAGCTATAGGGCCTGTAAGATGGCAGCCAGTTGCACGAACGTATATTAGAAGTATTGTCCTGTCATGTATAGCGCAATGCTTCTTTTTTATTTAGTAAAGGTAGGAACTACATGGAGAAAAGAGACGACTACAAGCAGAAAATAATGAATATGGATGCGGTGTTTGCGAAGCTTGTGACGCTGAATCAGGCAACGTCTGAGCAACAGTTGAATGCGCGGATTCTGGTGTTGCTCGAGGAGATCGGTGATTATACGCAGTCGGAGCGCGTGTACATTTTCGATTGGACATCGCCGAGCCGTGAAAGCTACCAGAATACGTTCGAATGGTGCAGGGATGGCGTCAGTCCGTGTCAATCACGCATGAAGAATATTTCCGTGCAGGATATGCCATATTGGCAGAAGAAGTTTGAACAGGGTGACAGTGTCCTGATTGAAAATGTAGATGAGGTGCTGTCAGAGATGCTTCGGCGGCAGGGGATTCATACGGATATTGCAGTGCCGATCATGTCCCATAATTGTCTCAATGGTTTTTCGGGACTGGATAATCCGGGGACAGAATACCTGCAGATGGCAGCAAAATTGTTGCAGGATGTCGGAATCCATATCAGTTATATTCGGGAAAATCACAGATATACAGCGAAAGAACGTGCGCAGATGAAGCTTATGGCGCAGGCACTGGAAGAGGCGCAGAGGGCAAATGCTGCGAAGTCAGAGTTCTTATCCCGGATGTCGCACGGTATCGCAGGTTGTAAATCTATGAAAAGAATAAAGATAATGGAAGTGGTTTTGGAAGTCATGACCACTTCCTTTTTTATTTTCCGTAAAACGCGGGTTGTGGTATAATATAGACAGGTTATTTTGGGAAAGGAGTTGTTACTATGAATTTATATGAGACAGATGCAGAATTTATGGAGCGCTTTGAGCGGTTTGCGTTCAAGGAGATTGTAAATGAGAATGGAATGAAGCTGGATGATGAGACATGGTATATGTCGATTCTTGCTTCCCTGATTGGATGCCAGGGTGTGGATGCGTATAAGGTGATCGTGGCGAAGGCACTGGACAGTGGCTTGTCACCGGTCGAGATCAAAGAGATCGTATATCAGTCCGTGGACTATCTTGGCATGGGTAGAGTCTGGCCGTTTCTGGTTGCCACAAATGTTGTCATGGAAGCGAAGGGAATCGAGCTTCCACTTCTGGATTCAGCAAGAGCCAAGCAGGGGCGTCTGGGCATGACGAAACAGGAGCGTTTGGAGAAGTCTGCTTCGGATGAGGCAGAGACTGCTGGTGCGGGGGAAGAAACTGCCGAGGAGAAGAAGCTTGCAGAACAGGCAGGCATCTTCGAGGAGCATATGAAGGAAGTCTGGAAAGATAGTCATATTAACAAATGGCTGAAGGAAAATTATTTCGGCGATGATTATCCGGGAAGCCGTCTGCCACTGGCAAAGCGCGAACTGGTAACCTTCTGTTTCTTATTCTCACAGGGCGGCTGTGATATGCAGGTGGTTGCGCATGCAAAGGGGAATATGAAGATCGGAAATGATAAGGAATTGTTGATGCGCGTGATTTCACAGAGTTTGCCATATATTGGCTATCCAAGATGTTTAAACGCAGTGAACTGTGTCAATGAGGCCGAGCGACAGATGAAGCAGGAGTAAGCGATGGCAAAGCATGGAAGATATACAGCAAAAAAATCTAACTGTCCGATCTCCAAGAAATGCGGTGGTTGCCAGTATATTGACAAGTCCTATGCAGAGCAGTTGAAGATCAAGACCGATCAGGTGAAGAAGCTGCTGGCTCCATACGGTTCCGTGGATGAAATTATCGGCATGAAAGAACCATATCATTACAGGAACAAGGTCAATGCGGCATTTCAGCATAAGCGGAATGGCGAGATTCTGGCAGGTGTGTATGAAGAGGGAACGCACAGGGTGCTGTCGGTGGACGATTGCAAGATTGAGAATCGTCTGGCACAGGACATTGTGGAGACAATTCGCGGGTTGCTGCGATCATTTAAGATTACGGTCTATAATGAAGATAGTGGATATGGACTGCTGCGCCATGTGATGATCAGAACCGGACATGCGACTGGAGAAGTTATGGTTGTGCTTGTGACGGCGTCGCCGATCTTCCCATCAAAGAAGAATTTTGCGAAGGCACTTGTCAAGGCGCATCCGCAGATCACGACGATTGTGCAGAATATCAATGACAAGGATACAAGTATGGTGCTTGGCGAGCGGAATCAGGTGTTGTACGGTAGAGGATTTATCGAAGACAAGCTGTGTGGAAAGATCTTCAAGATCTCGCCGACGAGCTTCTATCAAGTGAGTCCGGTGCAGACCGAAATTTTGTATAACAAGGCGATGGAATATGCAAACCTTACCGGCGAAGAGGTAGTCGTGGATGCTTACTGTGGAACCGGTACGATCGGAATCGTGGCAATCGACCATGCGAAACAGGTGATCGGCGTCGAGCTGAACAAGGCAGCTGCGAAGGATGCCATCACGAACGTGAAACGAAACGACTGTAAGAATGTCCGTATCTATGATGGTGATGCCGGGAAATTCATGGTTGGTATGGCAGAAGCCGGAACAGATGTGGATGTTGTATTCTTAGATCCGCCGCGAAGTGGCAGTACACCGGAGTTCTTCGATTCCGTCTGTAAGCTGGCACCGAAACGGATCGTATACATTTCCTGTGGACCGGAAAGTCTGGCACGGGATCTGAAATACCTGAAGAGCAAGCGGATGTATCAGGTGGAGAAGATCGCGCTTGTGGATTTATTTCCGTGGACGGAACATGTGGAGACGGTAGTATTGATGTCACGTATATCCGGTAGTAATAAATAAAATT
>CAVKUW010000070.1:0-44545 GCA_963659815.1 Butyricicoccaceae bacterium | reverse complement strand
TTTAAAAGCATGAATGTTCAAGAATAAATAATTTGACTATTCGTAGAAAGTAGCTGTCTAGCTACTATATGAAACTTATGCTTTGATGGTAGACTAACATAATCGAACCGAAACGTCAAGGACTTTTTCAAAAACGCTAGACAGCGTTTTTATAATTGAAAATTCCTGTGTTTTCTCTCCGGACACTTCCAATGTCAAGCCCACCCAAGGAAGAATGGATGGATAAATGTCGAGAAGATGTTCTGACCCCGCACTAAGATAATGATTTATTAGGAATTGGGTGCTTTTGTGAGAAATCGAATATTTCCCCAAATCTTTTATTATATATTTATCTACTATTGGGGATTTATTGTATATTTCAATAATTTTCCCCATCATTTTTCATACTTTCTTCTATTTCGTTTGGTAAATTTTTCGTATTTACAATTCTTACCCAATTCCCTCATATATTTCTACTTATTGTTGGGGAATTTTTAATAATTTCCAATATTTTAATCAATATTTGCTGCCAGCCAAGAAAAAACCTTTAATGATTATTTCCGGCTCTGCAGTCATCTTTCCCTATTTCCGCATAAAATGAAAATCACAACAATCATCGCCATATCCAAGCGTCTTTGTCCGTGCAAATTCTATCTTCCGCAGTCCGCCATATGTCACATTATCCGCATCACAGAACACGCGGCAGAATTCCGGGCAGTCATTTTCCGCACAGGCTGTATGCCACAGGCACTTTGTTATCGTGACATCGAAGTAATCCCTGCCATGCTCCTGCACACTCTCATGTACCTCAGATCCCCGCATTACCTTGCGAAATGCACTGCTGTAAAGCGTAAAAAATCCGGGGATACATTCCATCTTCTCCATAGATGCATGCATTTTCGCTGCAACCGTGCCAGACATATATTTCTGCATATACGCATACACGTCCTCCTCCGGAAATGCCTCGCCCGACAGGGCTTTATACAATGCTATGCTTGGAAGGATTGTCTGAACCAACGTTTTCCTCTGCCCCTTGGACTTGTCCTTTATGTTCCCAATAAGCATCCGAAGAATCTCCTCCTGCTTATGAAATACCGTGGTTCCCCTGTCTTCTCCAAGCGCTTCGATCAAATATGTTTTTATCTGTTTTTGCTGCTTAATATGCATCGTTCGTAGCTCCCTGCTGTTGTAAATCAGTTCTCCTTATCGCATCACAGAAAATATTTCGGTTCATATATACCAAAAAATATTCTAGGAATGTAACTTCATAAAATATCCGCATCCGATCAGCACACCGACACCC
Organism: Butyricicoccaceae bacterium; assembly: GCA_963659815.1. Lineage (GTDB taxonomy): Bacteria > Bacillota > Clostridia > Lachnospirales > Lachnospiraceae > Coprococcus_C. The sequence continues at coordinate 43,263 of CAVKUW010000070.1, read as the reverse complement.
ACGATCACCATCAACACTGCGGTTCCGTACATCAACCGATTTGCACGGCGGATATCCTTCGGCTCAATCAAACGTTTCGCATCGCCAATCGTCGGTTTCTCGTATAGCTTCCCAAAATAATATGCATTTCCGGCAAGCTGCAATCCAAGTGCTCCCGCACACGCCGATTCTGTCTGTGCGGAGTTCGGGCTTGCGTGGTTCCGTCGATCCCGCAAATGAATCCGCGCCGCGCCAGCCATGTCCATGCCCAAAATGCCTGCCGCACTGACCATCAACCACGCGGAAAGTCGTGCCGGAATGAAATTCACGACATCATCCACACGCGCCGCACACGTTCCAAAATACCGGTATTTGTCGTTCTTATATCCAAGCATGGAATCCATCGTATTGACTGCTTTGTACACCCACGCACCGACTGGTCCGAACAAAAACATATAAAAAAGTGGAGCAATCACGCCATCCGACGTATTTTCTGCGACCGTTTCCACCGCTGCCTTCGCGATACCCTCCTCCGTGAGCGATTCTGTATCTCTGCCGACGATCATGGACACCGCCTTTCTCGCCTGTTCCACATCTCCGGCTTCGAGTGCCTTGCACACATTCATGCTCTCCCGCCGAAGCGAGCAGGCTGCCAACATCTGGTACGACATCCAGATTGCCACGACCAAATATAACGTATGATGAACCCGGTTGCACCCATATAAGATTCCTGCCGCCACAAGCAGCGATACCGTTACCACGATCACAACTGTAAATGTTCCTGCCACCTGTTTTTTGCGAATGTCGGCGTCGCGCTCCTCCTGTATCCGAAACCGCTTACGCATCCATGCCTCCACACGGTCGATCAGCCAGCCCATCCCCTGTACCGGGTGCCACAGCCAGTGTGGATCGCCGAATACCAGATCAAGCAGACATGCAATTATAATGATAAATATTCGTTCCTGTATCATAATTTATATGTTCCTTACTGCTGTGTAATGTTTGTAATTACAACGTTCCCGTCCTCATTCACGCCTAAAATCCCCGCGACACCCTCGCCCGGCTTCACCTGCCAGTCAAAATAATCCTTGTGTGGCTCTGACAACTGATCCATCAGTGCCATGATCGTGCCGCCGTGCGCAACTACAACAATCGTATACGGCTGTACCGATTCTGTTTCGGTCAACATCTTCCGCGTTTTTGATTCATTCAAATTCCCGCTATCCTGCGTCAACCGCTGCTTTTCTTCCACATCCGCAAGCAGCTTCTCGAATCCGCGCATCACACGTTCCGTGAATTCTGCCCGCGATTCGCCACCCGGAAATGCAGTCGTCCCGCCACTGTCGATAAAACGTTGATAGTCGGGATTTCCATTTAATTCCGCATAATTCTTATATTCAAATGTGCCAAATCTGCACTCTGCAAATTCAGCGACTTCCATCTGTTTCGCATCCGAAAATAAAATGTCTGCGGTCTGCTTCGCGCGGAGATATGGGCTGACGTATACAGTCAGATTGTCTACCACATTTTTTACGTTCTCTTGACACAGCATCTCCGTTGGATTGCTCACAATCGCAGATTTATCACACAGGATACCGGCTCTATCCTTCATGAACGCCTGCTCCTGCCAGAATTCCTGCATTCGCCGCAATTGTTCCACACTCTCTGGAAGCAATCCCTCATCCGTCGTTCCAACATAGCGATGCTCCTTGTTTCCCTGCGTCATTCCATGCCGGATCAGCACGATACGCGCCTGTTTTTCTTTATCATCCCATATAAATTTTTCATGTTCTGCCACATTCATCTCTGCACAGCCTCACACATTCTGCTTCGCTCATATCCACACATGCTCATGTAATTTTCTGAAGCTCATCCTCACACCCACATAATATCATCCAATTACCCATGCCAACGCAACTTATATTCTACGCTATTATTTTATCCTCGTTCCAATACCTGCTGTCACGCGGATGACCTTCTCCGCCTGACTTGCCAGATAACAATTCACACGTCCATTCTTCTCGCGGAACTCCCGTTCAAATGCATCGATCGGTACAATTCCGCTTCCAACCTCATCGCTGACTAAGACGAGCTTGTCTGCATTCCCGGCAAGAATCGCTTTGTTCATAAGCTGCTTTGCCTCCAGCTCCGGATCTTTGCCCTGCTGCATTGTCTTCCGCACATATTTATGAAAATTGTTGATGATCTGATGTCCTTCTTTGAAATTTGCTTTGGCATACTCGAACTTTCCCTGATATGCACCGCCTATAATTAAAATCATGTCATTTCCTCTTTTTATACTTTTTGAATTATTTTATACTTTTTTATACTTTCTCCGCAAGATACATTTTTATATTGTGTCTTTTTCTAAAAATTTTTCAAAAATTCCCAACCATTTCCCCTTCTCGTCCGTCTATATAATGAAACAATGGATTGCGCACGCAGTTCAAATCGTTTATATTACTAGTTGGCGCAATGATATTTGCCAACATACTTAAAAAGGAGAGACAGAAAAAATGAAGAAAAAATTTATGAAAACACTTGCACTTGGCTTGTCGCTGGCGACCGCCCTTACCCTTACCACTGGCTGTGGCAAGAAGAAGGATTCCGGGAACGACACGATTGCCACAACCGAAAGCAGCAATGCGGATACTTCTGAAGCACCTGCTTCCTCAAGTGAACTCAGCTACAAGGACTGCCCTTGGGTATTTAGCCGCGGACTTTCAGACGCAGAGACTCTGGAATTGCCAGAGGGTGCCGGTCTGTACGGACTGACATTCCCGGTTACGACGGATACGCTTTTTAGCATGCCTTACAGCGCAGCCAGCGTGCCACTGAAGGATGCACTGGATGAATCTGCATATTCCGTATCATTTTATGAGGATAGTTACTCCCTTCCCCAGCTGATGATAGACGAAGACGATATGACCATTGGCGAAGCCCTTGACAAGAATCTCTGGTCACTGTTCAGTACATATTTAGATTATGATGCTTTCGGGGTTTCCGAAGATGCTTACAACGACGTCTACAACTCTTACGACTATGCAAATCCTTCATATATCTATTTGGATATGCTGACAACAATGTTTGGTGCCCCGAATTATGTGAGCTTCTCCGTTGATTATGATGCGGAAAAATCTGCCGAAGAAAATACCAAATACTTTGTTGACACGTTCCTGCATCCGGAAAGATCGGATGACCAGTTCTCAGCATTTCAAATGTATATTGGCTGGCAATTTGAAGATTTTGGAATCGCGGTAAACTTCTTCGACACTTTTCGTTACAGCGAGACAAGCGGATATTACGTATCTCCGGATAATAAACTTGGGTTTACATACGTTCCAATCGAGAAAGGAACCTTGGAAGACTATTTCATAGACACCTTTGATGCTGCCTATGGAACAAACATTGTGAAAGAACTGATGGCAGAGAAAACTGCTCTGTTCGGTGATGTCGAATACCTGACACCTGAGGACAAGATTGTCAATCTTGTCAAGTCTGCCAACAGCACCGCTTCCACAACCGATGCAGAAACAACGGAAAATTAAATAACATGCACCAAAACGACGGTTCCAATTAACATCCAGAGCTCGCACATCTGCAGGAAATATCCAGCCAGATCGCCGGTGATCCCGCCAAAGGTGCGATACGACATGAAACGATAATAGAAAAACATCAGTATGGCGATGCCTGCGACCACAAGTGCTGCAACCGGCTGTATCACACAGCCTGCGGCAATGCAGGCAATAAGCCATACAAACATGATTACCTTCGAGCGATTATTTACAAGGCGTGCGGTATCTGCCAGCATGCCTTCTTTTTTTGCTTTCTGAAATGTGAGTACCGAAAGTCCGGACAAGGTACGTTCCAGCACAAATCCTACCGCGAACACGCCCATCAACCGCATTGCCTGCGTTCCGGATTGCATCTCTCTGTTCAGCGCATGCACGACCTCTGCCATGCATCCAAAATAGATCAGAAAATACAGACAGCCGCGGATAATTGCAAATGCCCCGGTATGTGGGTCTTTCAAGATCTGCAGCTTCTCCTCTTTTGATTTATAAGAAGATTTCGCATCCACGGTATCTAAGAATCCATCCATGTGAATGCCACCTGTAATCAGGATTGGAAATACTGTAAGAAGTGTCGCTGTAAAGACCTCCGACCACTGCAACACACAGCCAAAGAGATACCAGATTGCAAACTCGCTCGCACCAATCACAGCCCCAACCAATGGGAATGCGCACATGCTGTACTGCAAGGCCTTCGGGTCCCATTTGAAATGCGGCATTGGTATCTTGGAATAAGTTGAAAATGCAATTGCGATTGCTTTCATCTGATATCTCCCTGTTCAATCTACTTAATATTTACTGATATATGCTTTCGCATTTGTTGATTTCACGCCATTGTAATTATTCGATGGCGCCCCTGCTCCCTTTGGAACTAATACAATTTGAATCGCCTCTAACCGTTTTGCATATCCGGCTGTTCCCGCTGGATTTCCATTTTTTGCCCAGCCAAGCCATCCATAACTCTGCGCATGCACACGATAATAAACGTCATAATAATCTGCTACTTCTCCAGACAAGCGAATCTTGATTGCTTCCAATCGTTTTGCCTGTCCTGAAGTACCGGACATCCATCCATCAGAAACCGGATCCATCCATCCGTATGTTTGCACATGTGTAGAGTAGGTTATGCTTCCGCTATATTCGTTTCCAGTAAGTGCAATTGTAATTCCTTCCAGACGTTTTGCCTGTCCGGTCGTTCCGGAGACTGCACCATTCTTCTTCCAATCGGTCTCCCAGCCATATGTCTGTCTATGAACACGATAGGTTACACCCATAGAACTTTCTTTTGGTACAATTTGTATCTCTAATGCCTCCAGGCGTTTTGCTTCTCCGGTTGTTCCTGCCAAAGCACCATCATACTGCCAGCCCTGTTTCCATCCATAGGTTTGGATATGCACACGATATCGAATACTGTATTTTTCTGCAAGCTCGCCTGTCAGCTTCAGCTGAATTGCCTCCAGCCTTTTTGCTTCTCCGGTTGTTCCAGCCGCGGTTCCATTTGATTTCCAGCTTGTCCATCCATATGTCTGCCGATGCACACGATATTGAATGCCACCCGTCAAACCAGTTTTATTCTCCAGCTTAATCGTAATGGATTCCAGACGCTTACTCTGTCCAGTTGTTCCAAGTGTCAAAGTATTGTTATTCCATGTTGCATTTTTATTACCATACGTTTGAACATGTGCAACACCACTCATTGATACGCCTTCGTCGCTTCCAATCTGTCCAGTAGATGAATCATCATCGGATGAACCCCCTGTGTTGCCTCCATTCCCACTCGTATTTGTCGAATTTGCAAATGTTTTATCTCCTGCACTCTTATTTTGTACCTCTTCTGCCGCATATGGATTAATTTCTACAAATATCGGTGCTGTATTATTGGTTGCATACCAGCAGACATTTCCTTTTGCATTTACAATTGGATCACAGGCAGAGAGTGCAAGCGGTGTCGTATAGACCTTTGATGCAGTTGTTCCATCCGCATTTAACAGCACATACTTTGTTTTATACTTCGCTGGATAGGATTCGGATTCTTCCCATAAAAGGATAAACTGACTTCCCGTTAATTTCACAAGTTTTGGCTGCATCATACGGACATTGGAATTTGTTCCGTAATTGGTAATCCAGTTCATGCTATACGCACCGGTCTGATTGTTAACGACTGCAACCCAGACATTCGAGATACTATTATTTAATCCAGATCCCGAAACAACTGTATTTGTGTCACTCAGTTCTACTCCACCCAAATTATAGCCTGTATAATTCTGTCCAATACTTCCAGGAATCTGATGAATCGTTCCGTACATTTCCGGCTCATCAATATTTTTATTTACGGATGTTTTTGTATAGGCGATTCCTCTTGGATATGCATCACCTAAATCCACACGATACACATACGAACCATCGGAACAAATCCGCTGATTAAACGAATGACTCACATAGCCTGTACTTATATTCATAGTATCATAGTAAGAATCTGCAAGCTGCATAGATGACTCATTTACCACAAATGTACAGTTTGCCTGATGATGATAGCCATCGGATGACTGATACATTTCATGGCATGTATGTACATACAGCTTTCCTGCAGCCTCGGTCATATCCAGTCCACCGGCATCAAATGGAATATATGTGTTTGCTCCTTTGATAGAACAAGCACTGATTCGATTCCAATTAGTGTCGTATTTTACAACCCGGATAACTTCCTTGGCATCGCTCTCTTCCTTGTTACTTTCTCCAAACACAAGGTAATTTGCATCGCTGCCCTTATAATAGCCTCCAAATATACTCAACTCCGGAGCAATCGACTTCTTATTCTTCAATGTATAATCAGAACTGTAAGTTTCCACAATTACTTTTGAATTGACCCATTCCACACGCTCATAATCACCATTTGATAATTGATTCATATAAGCAGTCGTAACACTGCCATAATATCCACTCGCATATGGAAGATGAATATTATTCGAAGTTGTTCCCTTCGCCTGTGTTACTGCATATACTCCTGTCCCTTTTGAGCCGCCAGATACAATCACCTGAAATTGTTTCTTCACATGATTTGTACCATCCTCAATCGTGATTGTTGCCGTACCATTTTTCCATGCATTCAGTTCTCCGGATTTGCTTACACTGACAATGGATGAGTCAGAACTGGTATAAGTATATTCAAATACAAAATTACTCTGATTATCACATATAATCTGTGCATTTTCGCCAATCTGCATGCTGCCTGGCACGAACGCTGTATAATCCGTCGGTACCTGCCAATTAATTTTCTCTATATAAAAATCATCACCATCTTTTTCAATCACAACCACGCTGGAACCATCGACATACAGGTTGTATACCGGATGCGATGTGTTTGCTGCAATTACTTTCTTTTTTCCGGCAATATTATACTCTGTAATCTCATTTGTATCTGTTTTCGCAATTAAAGAATCTCCAAACATCACGCCTCTTGTACCAACACTGCTTACATCTCTGTTATCTTCATAAACCGAAGGACTGGTGGCAACTGCCAGCTTAATATTGTCGGTATTCTTGATATTTAATGGTGTCACCGAAACACTGCTGTCCACAAGGCTGATCGTGGTGCTCTGTTCTTCATAATCATTGTAATCATACTGGTTAGAATCCAGAAGGAATAACGTATTCCCAGAAAACGTGTTCAATACTCCAAGATATTTGTCATTCATCATACAGATACTGTTTTTGCGCTCAAAGAAATAACTCTGATACAACATCGCCAGATTCTTCTCTTTTACAACAATCTGATTATCTACAGATACATTTCCTGCCATCAAAGCAGTCATCGCATGATTATATCCCCAATATACCCAGTTCTCGTATCCGGTGTAGTAGAAATTTCCGTTCGTTTTATCAAATCCACAAAACTGATAAATACTCTTTGTAAATGTGTTTTGACTAAGCTTTTTTCCCTGCGCATCATATAAAATGATTTTATTATCATTTGTTGCAAGATACACCCGGTTATAATCATCCACGCCAAACGCACTCACAGAGTTCGACCAATACGAGGTTTCATCCATTGGTTCCAACTCCAGCGTGCTTTCCTCTCCTGTAACAATATTGTATTTCCGAATCGTAAATACACATTCATATGAATATGTTTCATCTCCAATTACAACCGGTTCGGACTTTTTATTTACATTTGTCGTAATAGAATAAAATGCTTCATTGGTATAATATATTTCTTCAGCACCTTTTACACTATACACAGTTGTATATGTGCTGCCATCAAATTCCGTCAATACATAATCTGCATAATTTGAATAATCATTTTCTCCAATATTGATAAAATACAGCTTTTTTGTCGTTGCACAATAAAACATATCATTTCGACTTGATTTCAGATTCGCATAGGAAACATCAAGCATTGTAACATCTGAATTTCCAGATGCGACCGTCATAGATTCCTCCTGCAAAGCTTCGTCTGCATCTGAATTGGTTGCCCTATGGATTCCCTCCTCAAAATCTGCCGGTGTATCCTGCGGTCCATAGGATACCGTACCAGTGCCTTCAACCTGCGGTTCTGCCTCTGCTTCCGGCTCTGTTGTTTCCTCTTCCTGAACAAGATCGGTGCTATCTTTCGCATATGCCGTATTTACCATGCCTCCAGGTAATCCCAGCAGCATCGCACCTATCACTACCATGCTTGCCCATTTTTTAATAAATCCTCTTTTTCTCATTATAAATTCTCCTCTCTGACAATGTATTTCTAGTTTATTACTTTTACCTCTTTATTTCAACCGGAATCCCACAGACAACCTCCGTCACGGTTTCTGCCTCCCGTGCGAGTGCGCAGTTGATCTCTGCCAGATTCTTCACATATTCCCTCGTGCTTTCATCGTAGGTCAGACTTCCGCCATCGGAGAACACATCATTTGTGACAATCACCAGTTCTTGCACACGCGTCGATAAAGCAACGAGCGCCTGTACAATTTTCTTGCTTATAGGTGACATCGGTTCTGCCATATCGGGACCTGCATTACTATCCGGCTCCAGATACATCTCATTTGCAAGCAGATTTGACATGCATTCAAGCAACAACACGTCCTGCCGCTTCGTCACGATATGTTCCATATTCCGATAACATTCGACCGTATCAAACCCTTTGTCGGCACGCATCGCGCGGTGACGTTTGATCCGCTGCATCGTCTCCGGATCAATCTCCGTCGTATTCCATTTATACGGATACATCGTCGCAATGTAGAGCAGCCGTCCATCGCCCTGCAAGGACATGGCGAAGCTTTCTGCATACGATGATTTCCCGCTGGCACTTCCGCCATACACAATATGTAACATCGTCTATTTACCTTTCTTTAGAAGCCCATATCCGCAAGGTCACTGCTTGTAGCCGCCCGATCCGGATCATAGATTAAACCAATGTGTGAAACCGCCAGACTTTCATCAACCTTAACCATCAGATCATATGTATCAAAATTAATGATGTAATTGATCGTATTTCCTGTCTTCAAATATTCCTCCGGCGTTTCATATTTCTCCAGCTCCTGCAATCCGGTAAATGGTTCTTCATGAAACGTGATCACACCAAGGTTACTGTCGCATGTATAATATTTCCGGTTATTTTTCTCCTCCAGTTCTCCATATTTCTTAATCTCATCTATATGAAGATACTCGTATACCTGCTCCAGCGAATCCCCGATCCGAATCGGTCCCTTATAATATGTATCATACTCCGGCTGCGCCTGATCAATGCTCATGTAGACTCTTCTGTCATTTTCACTCTCTTTCGAGACAATATACACGGAAGCTCTGTAGTTTCTATCCCCGTCGATCTCGTATGGACACATCAGAACCTGCGCCTTCATATTGTCAGCATAGTACACAAAATAATCCCTTGTGTCATTCACACTATTTGCCATGCCAATATTGTTCTCTATCATAATCGCACTCATTCTGTCACCCTCGGACAGCGTATGCTTCATAAATGTAAACTCATCAAATCCAAACGTAAACTCGATCGGATGCGGTTCCGTATCCTTCGAATTCTGTCTTGTAAATACAAACCCAAGCACGCCCGCCGCAACGATGACTACACATGCTATAATTATCCATATAGTTCTACGCTTCATCTTCTCCCCCTATTCTTCCGGCTTTCCATCCCGGCTGTATGCTTCGATCGACAGATCATCAAACGTTCCCATGTTTTTATAGATGGAAAGTGCCATATCCAAAAGTGGAAATAACATCATCGCACCGCTGCCTTCGCCCAGACACAGCCTGCCGTGGATCACTGCCGGAAGTCCAAGTGCGTCCAGTGCCAGCCTTCCACTCGCTTCCTCCGATGCATGCGATGCCAGAAGATAATCTACAACCTCCGGCTCTATCTGCATCGCAACTAGCGCCGCCACACAGGTAATCGCCCCGTCCAGCACGACCGGAATCTGATACTGTCTGGCACCTAAGAATACGCCCACCATCCCGGCGATCTCCAGCCCGCCAAGCTCAGCAAGTAACTGCTTGGCATCGGTCATTCCCTGCACACGCGCAAGTGCCTGCGTGATTACCTGCACCTTTCTTGCAAGTCCGGCATCATTGAGTCCGGCGCCGCGCCCGGTCACCGCCTCTGCAGGCAAATCAAGCAGAGCCGCAAGCAAGGCTGAGGTCGGGGTTGTATTTCCGATTCCCATCTCACCAACCGCTAATATCTCATAACCCTTTTCTTTGCATTCCCGCACAAGCTCTTTTCCTACTTCCATTGCGCGATCACAAACCTCCATCGACATCGCAGGTTCTTTCGCAAGGTTCCCGGTTCCAGCCTGTACCTTCCTGTTTATCATATGTCCCATGCCAAATGTTGCATCCGGATATGGCTCTCCCAGCATGCCGATGTCAACGGCATAGACATCGACGCCTGCCGTCTGTGCCATATAATTGACGCCGGAACAGCCGTGTGCGATATTCTCCGCCACGACCTTTGTCACGCTGGCATCGGTCTGCGTTACGCCCTCTGCCACAACACCGTGATCTGCGCACAGCGTCAGCAATGCCCGCCGTTTATAATCCCCGGAATTCACGGTTCCAGCAATCGCACAAAGTCTGGCAACCATATCCTCAAACACGCCGAGACTGTCGATTGGCTTCGCGATCGCATCCCATTTTTCCTTTGCCTGTGTATAGATTTTCTGCTGTGTTTCATTCATAATTTCTTACTTCTCCATATCCCGCAGCTCATACAACAGCGCATTGCAGATTGCCGCGGCAATGTTGCTGCCGCCCTTCCTGCCGCGCGCCACAATGTACGGCACAGGTGCCCGCATGATGAGTTCCTTCGCTTCCACCACATTTACAAAGCCAACCGGCACACCGATAATGCCGCATGGATGCAGCTTTCCTTCATCGATCAGCTCATACAGACGCACCAATGCAGTCGGTGCATTTCCTATCGCGAAGATAAACGGCTTGTCTAATGTGCACGCCTTTTCCATGCTTGCTACCGCCCGTGTCGAACCCTGTTTCTTCGCGATTTCAGCCACATCATCATCACTCATGAAGCAGTAGACCTCACCACCGTATTTCGCAAGTTCTTTCTTGTTGATGCCAGATTTTGCCATCTGCGTATCCGTGACAATGCAGGCACCATTTTTTATCGCCATATGGAACTGTTCCACTGCCTGCTCAGAAAATGTCAGGTTCTTCAGATAATCAAAATCCGCCGACGTATGGATTGCCCGCTTGATGATCGGTGCCTGAAGCGGATCTAATTCGACACTCCCTAGTTCCTCTGTGATAATCTCGAAGCTTCGTTTTTCAATTTCCTGTGGCAGCACCTGTTGTAACTGTATTTCTTCTAACATAATACCCTCTTACTGTTTGATTGATTCCTTTTCCCGATTCTTTTAGATGAAAGCAAAATAATCCTTATTGGAAAATCTCCCATCCCACCGACAATATCTGACAATGTTTCCGGCAAATTCAAATGCCGCTGCTCTCAGCAAACAAATGATAGAAAAAATCCTCCGCACCCGCGTAATACAGATGTGGGAATCCCGCGAATGTTCCTTTCTTCTTCACCATGCACGGATAGGTTTTCTGCTTGGAAAGTGGCTTCCACGCCAGACAGGCATCGCCACAATCCGTGCTGTCCCAGTAGTGGAACTCATGTCCGCGCAGAATCGTATTCACTGCAAATGCATCCGCTTCCTGCGGTGCCAGCTCCACATACCCAAATCGCTGCAGCCGCTCTGTCCGAAATCCTGCACCATCTAAGAAACCGACCATTTCATATACATTTCCTTCTGCATCGGCAAGCGACTTGCCAAGATATAAGAATCCACCGCATTCCGCATGGCACGGCATCCCTGCTTCCAATACCTGCCGGACAGACACACGCATCGACTGATTCTCGTACAACTGCTTCACATAAAGCTCCGGATAACCCCCGCCAAAGATCAGTGCATCCACCTCCGGCACATGCACATCTGCCAGTGGTGAAAAGAACACAAGTGTCGCCCCCATATCTTCCAACATGCGCAGATTCTCCCGATAATAAAAGGAAAATGCCGTGTCTCTTGCCACACCGATACGATAACCGGCTGGGAATTTGCATTTGATATCAGCCATTTCCCGTGTCTGCAACGTCTCTGCCTGTGCCGCGATCTCCAGAATCCCATCCATATCGATCGTTTTCCGGGCAGCTTCCGCAACCGTTTCCACCCAGTCTCTCTGCTTCTGCATTTCATCCGGTTGCAACAACCCAAGGTGTCTGGATGGTACCGCAAATGACGCATTTTCAGGCAAATATCCAAGCACCGGAATACCGCATTCCGTCTCGATCACATGCTTGATCCGGCTGTAAAACATTGACGATACGCGATTTAAGATTACCCCGGCAATCCGGCTTTCCTTCTTATATTCCATGATTCCACGGATTGTCGCCGCCAGTGTGACACTCGCGCCCTTCGCATCCACGACCAGAATGACCGGTGTCTTTGTGACCTTGCTTAATTCATACGAGCTTGCCATCGTCGTTGTGCCACCAACGCCATCGTAATATCCCATGACACCTTCCATCACGACAAGTTCTGCATCCTTCGTGTCGCGCGCTAAGATGCGCCCAATCGCATCGGTATCTGCAAAGAAGGTGTCCAGATTGCCAGTTTCGATTCCAAGCACCGTCCGATGAAACATTGGATCAATATAATCTGGTCCGCATTTATACGCCTGTATTCTTATATTTTCTTTTTTTAGTGCCGCCAGCACACCGCATGTTACGGTCGTTTTTCCGCTTCCACTCCGCATCGCGGCGAACATCACACGCGGGGTATTTACCTGTATCTTATTCCTGTGTTCCATTGTTTCACCCCAACTTCTCCTGTGCATTTTTATTCCACCGTCGCAATCCACACCGGATTTTCTGCCTGTTGCATATGATATGCACCAACCTCACGACTGCGCATCACTGCCATCTGAATCATGTCAACTGACTTCTCCCGCTTCTTTGCCACTTCCGAAAGCGCCAGTAGTTCTGCCTGCGTCTCCATCGTAACGGCTGTCACAACGATACGTGCATATGGATTTTTTGCATAGACCTGTTCCACAATCTTCAACAGATTTCCACTGCTCCCCCCGATAAATACATGCGTCGGTACAGGGAGCGTTGGAATCACTTCCGTTGCTTCGCCCGCAAGGATCTCCATATTTCCCACATGGAACTTCTCACGGTTTGCATGCAACAGTTCCACGGCTTCCGGCTTTTTCTCAATCGCATATACCGTTCCCTGCTCAATCAGAAGCGACAGCTCAATGGATACTGAACCGGTTCCGGCACCTACATCATAAATGATCGGTGCTGGATTGCTTGTCATGCATGGTCCGCCGTTCTGATCATAATTCAACAGTCCTGTGCCATCCTGGATTCCAAGCTTTGCGATTGCAACCATCCGCACTTCTTCCTTTGTCATCGGCACCTTTCCCCGGATAAACATTTCATCTTTGATTCCCGGAGCTAAACGCCTTGGCTGCGGATGCTCATCTACAAATATTGCAACCGACAGCTTATCAAATGCTTTCACACATAGATTCTGCGCACAACTTTTCGTGATTTTTTCATCAGGATATGACAACCGCTCTCCAACGATTACCGCGGTATCTCCCAATCCCACTTCAGTAAGCCGCTTACAGACTGCTGCCACCTGATTTTCACCACCAAGCAATGTACCGACCTTTGCATGGTGCAGCACCTTCGCCGGAATATTTGCAGAGACGCCATGATTACTTATAAGCTCCGCATCCTCCCATGTCTCGCCCAGCTTATCAAATAAATATAATACCGAGGACAGTCCCGGAATATAATGAATCTCATAGATTGTTTTACCTGCCTGTATCTGTTCGGTTGTTCCTGTCATGTCATCCGCCATATTACAGACTTTCCCCACTGACTTCCGCAACATCATGGAAAGCTTCTTCGCGCCAGAATAAAAGCCGATGTCCCCGGAGAACACTACCGCAATCGTCTCTCCGACATGATTTTGAATCAGTTCTGCAATTTCTTCTGCCTTATATACATTATAAAATGTCTGCTTCGCGTCGCGTCCATCTTCTTCGCAGAGACTCTTCCAGACCTGAAGCATACGGGAAGCACCAATACAGACGGTCGCCTGCGATAATGCCTGCACAGCCTCTCTGGTCAGACAATCCGCATTTCCCGGCCCCATGCCGATCAAATATACGATTGTATTTTCGTTATTCCCCATTCTTTTGATTCTCCTTTCTGCCCCATATCATATCTGACAAATATTTTTCCGCCTGTGCAAGTGACATCGCCGGTTCCACCTGCTCCTTCGGACGTCCGATTACGACCAGATGCACACCCGCGGCAAGTGCAGCCTCACATTTTTCATCATAACCACCGTTCTTCCCACTTGCCTTTGTCACGAGGAAGTCAGCATTTGCATAACGCAAAGTTGCCAGATTCATTTCCAGATCAAATGGCCCCTGCATACAGATCAGATGTTTCCCGGTAAATCCCAGTTCCGTACATGCCTCTACGACAGACTGGGTTGGAAGCACACGCGCCGTACAGCGCGATTCATAGTCCGGGATCTGCGTGTACAAATGTAATTCTTTGCTGCCTGTCGTAATCAGAATATTTCCGGTCACGCCTTTCAGATAATCAACCGCTGCCTGCGTGTCTTTGACATAGACGCTGTCTGGTGTTTCACAGGTTTGCATCTCCCGACGCACGCGGACATACGGAACTTCCACCGCCTTACACGCCTGATAAATATTCTGTGTCACGATCACCGCATACGGATGTGTCGCATCCACACAGATGTCTGCCTGTACCGCCTGCAGGAATTCCTGCATATTCTCCTGCTCCAGCCGTCCGACATGCACCTTGAGTGCGGCGGCGTCCGGTAACACCTGTGCACCGTACTCCGATGCCACGCAGACATGGACTTCGATAGTCTGCATTTTCTGCTTCTTGTTTAATTGTATCAGATACTCGGCAAGCTGTCGCCCCTCCGTTGTACCACCCAATATGACTACTTTCATGCGTTATCTCTTCTATATCCGCGCGGTGTCACCATCGCGTCACCAACTTTCCGTGTCTGGGAATTTCCGATAAATACTGTCGTGAACATATCCACCTGTGTCTCCAGTAACTCGTCCAGTGTCAGAATTCGTTTTTCTTCGCCGTCACGCCCGATATTCCGCGCGATTCCACAGATTGTATCCCCGGACTTTTTCTGCAACAGAATCTGACATGTTTTCTGCAAATAATCGTGCCGTTTGTGACTGGACGGATTGTACAGACAGATTGCGAAGTCTCCCTCGGCGGCTGCCGCAAGGCGTCGCTCAATTAACTCCCATGGTGTCAACAGATCACTCAAGCTGATCACTGCAAAATCATGTCCAAGCGGTGCACCAAGCAATGCCGCACCGGATAATGCTGCCGTCACGCCCGGAATCACATGTACATCCACCTCCGGGAATTCTACTGCCAGTTCCAGTGTGATTCCTGCCATGCCATAGACGCCTGCATCACCACTACAGACAAGCGCCGTTTTCTTTCCACTCGCTGCGGTTTCCAATGCCAGCCGGCACCGTTCTACTTCCTGCCGCATGCCATTCACCAGATATTCCTTATCCGGGTAATACGGCTTCAGCAAATCAATGTACACCTTATATCCCGCAATCACTTCGCAGGCTTCCACAACATCGATTGCTTCCTGCGTCATCTTCTGTCTCGCACCGGGGCCAAGCCCCACAATATATAATTCATTCTTACTCTCTGCGCTCATATTTTTCTCCATCATCGCTCTGTTTCTATGTTTTAGCTTCCGGTTTGGGTTTTCTCTCTTGTTTTCCGGCTTCCACGCCCACCGCGTGGGTTTTTCTGCTTACTTTCCACTCGCTACACCCAGATTGCTCTCCACTTTCTAGTTTCAGCTTCCGGTTTTGGTTTTTTTCACCCATTTTTCGGCTTCCAAACCCACCACATGGTTTTTTCTGCTTGCTTTTCACTCGCTGCACCCAGATTGCTCTCCACTTTCCTGATTTAGCTTCCGGTTTTGGGTTTTTTCACCCGTTTTTCGGCTTCCAAACACACTTCATGGGTTTTTTCGCTTGTTTTTCACCCGCTACACACATACGACAGCGCAACCGTCACGCCCCCATACGCTTGCTTGCGGAGCAACAGCTCTCCATCCTGTGCTTGCTTACGAAGTAATAGTTCTCCCCCATCCACTTGCATACGAAGCAACCGCTGATCCTGATTCATACCATGCTCGCTTGCATACTTCACAGCACTTCGCTCACAGACATTATCCACACCGGTAACGCCAGACACAAATTCTGATGCCGAATATGCCCCCGGAACCGCCTGCAATTCCGCTGCCGCATATGTCTCAAATGACACTTCCCTCGCCGCACAGAATTCCTGCAAACCTGCCTCTTCCTTCTTCAGATCAATGCTTGCCACTGCACATAATGCTTCCATCTGCAAGCCTGCTTTCGCAAATGCATCCTGCACCGCCTGCTCGATTTTATCCACCGGTGTTCCTTTCTTACAACCGACGCCAGCTACAATACAACGTGGAATAAGCTGTAACGTTTGCGCATCCACAGGAACATCTTTTGGAGTTATAATAACCTGATGCGAACCTATCTGCAATCTTTTAACATCGACTCTGTTCTCACATCCATCAACTCTGTTCTCGCATCCATCAATCCCAGTTGATTTCAGTTCCTTACGTATCTCGCATGCGCCCTTCTCTTCTCCCTGTGCCACCACAGGTTCTTCTATCCACACAGGCTCCGCCCCGGCCGCCAGCACCTCCGCGCTGATTGCCTTCGCCTTCGCCCAGTCCGTCACTACTAAATTATGTTCCCGCGCATAATCATCAATGGAGAACCGGCCCTCCACATCCGTTGCAGTCGTGATGACCGGAGTTGCCCACATCACATCCGCCAGCATCTGCGTGAGCGCATTTGCCCCACCGGCATGTCCACTCACTAACGATATCACATGCTTCCCGCATTCATCCATGCACACGATCGCCGGATCTTCGGATTTGTGTGCCAGATGCTCCGCCACACTCCGCACCGCAATTCCGCTTGCCGTCACGAACACAATGGCATCCACCTGCGCAAAATATGCATCGACACACGCCTTTACCGTTTCCCTCATTGAAACCTCAGGAAGCGCCTCGCATTTTACTTTCGTGATAATTTCTGCACCGGAAATGTTTTCCAGCTTCTTCGCCAGCTTCTGCATCGTAGCATACCCGCGCACACTGCATGTAACAAGCAGTACCCGGCGGATTCCTTCCGGAAATGCAATCTCCGTTGCGCCGCGATACTCTGTTGCAAATGCCGCGTCATAAAGCCGGGATTTCTCATAGACACTTCCGAGTGCCGGAGATACGATAATGAGTGCCGTCTTCGTAATCCCTGCGGCTTCCATATCTTCCGGAAGCTTAGCCAGTGTTGTGCGGATAATCTTCTCTTCCGGCCAGGTTGCCTTATACACGACAGCAACCGGCGTATCCTCCGCGTATCCACCAAGCAGGAGTTCCTGCCGCACCTTTCGGGCAAGCCCAGACGACAGATACAGCACCAGACTGGCACGGTGTGCAGCCAGACTTCGCAGATTTTCTTTCTCCGGCACAGGGGTTTTCCCTTCCGCTCTTGTCAGAATCAAGGTCTGCGTCACATCCGGCAACGTATACTCACACGCCAGCGACGCCGCGGCACCGAACACCGCACTCACCCCCGGACACACATCATAGGCGATTCCATATCCATCCAGCAGATCCATCTGCTCGCGGATTGCACCATACACCGACGGATCACCCGTATGCAGGCGCACCGTCCCTTTGCCTGCTGCCTCTGCTTCCCACATCACAGCCACAACCTCATCTAACGTCATATGCGCACTATTATAGATCTCGCAGTCCACTTTCGCATAGGAAAGCAACTCCGGATTCACAAGCGAACCTGCATAGATAATCACATCCGCTTCCCTGATTCGATTCATGCCCCGCACGGTAATCAGATCACACGCGCCGGGTCCCGCTCCTACAAAATGTACCATTTATTTAACTCTCTTTCCGCATCACTCGTCTGCCCCAGATATCCATATTTCTCTGAAAATACAATGACTCCAAACCTCATCGTATCGCCGACTCTGCCTGCGACATGCTTCTCGATTGCCGCAAGGATACTCTGCATCACAACTTCCCGCAAGCCTTCCCGTTCCAACACATCTAACATCCGATCGGTATTGATACAGTCGTAGATTTCCTGTACCACCTTCGCTTCGGCGCCCGCCATCGCGGCATGCACCGCGAAGATTTCTCCTCGTCCATCTGCCACCTTGGAATGTGTGTTGAAAATTCCTGCCGCCAGCTTCACCAGCTTTCCGATATTTCCAACCAGCAGAAAATCGTTCATGCCATACGAGATTGCAAGGTCAATCGTATCACCGATATAATTGCTCGACTTGACGCTCTTTGTCAGATCAAGTTTCAAATATTCAGACGCATACGCCTGTCCGTAGTTTCCCGGTGTGACTAATATCTTTTCTTCGCCAACCGCATGTAACTGCCGGATCTCCGTCTCGATTGTCGCCACAATCGCCTGCTCGCTCATCGGTTCTAGGATTCCGCTTGTTCCAAGTACCGAAATTCCACCCTCGATACCAAGCTTCGGGTTAAATGTACGCTTCGCCAAGGTCTCACCCTCCGGCATCCATACTGTGATGTGCAATGGCTCACAGACATTTGCTTTCTCACATACATCCGCCACAGCCGCAAATATCATCTGCCGCGGCACACGATTGATGGCCGCCTGTCCGACTGCCTGTTCCAGACCTTCTTTCGTGACACGCCCGATTCCGATTCCTCCATCTAATGTCAGATACGGAGATGATTCGCTGGTAAATGCGCAGGAGCTGTCTTGGCTTCCATCTGTCTGCTCACGCACACGCTGCTTCACATACTCCACTGTCACGCACACATCCGTGCCATTCGTCACATCCGGATCATCACCGCTATCCTTTACTACCTTATAGCTCGCCTTCCAGCTGTCTGATTCAAGCAGATACACCGGAACGGAAACTGTCATCCCCTTCGGTGTGCGCAAGGTTACCGCATGACTCTCTACACCAAGCAGAAGCTGCATTGCTGCTGCCTGTGCCGCTGCTGCACTACATGTCCCTGTCGTGATACCAAGCCGGAGTTTTTTCTGATTTTTAATCACATATTCTTCCATACGCATTTCCAATCTGTAAAATCTTCTTTATTTATACCATTTCATACGGAAATTGTAAATTTATTTCCGTTCCCACTATGCACCTCTATTTCCAATCTGGGTTTTTCTGCTTACTTTCTTCCTCTCACGCCCACCGCGTGGGTTTTTCCGGTCTTATATTCTCTTCCGCGCCCACTTCACTATGCCACATGATTTACTTTCGAAAAAAGAGCAGGACTTCCATCCTGCTCTCATGTGTATGAATTGCATAATTAACTATTTTTCTTTTCTTCTTCGTATCATACCCGTGATACCGACGCCTGCGCCGAGAATAAGCGTAATCATAATCGCTATCGGATATGCATCTCCGGTGGAAACTGCTTTATCCGTTTTCTTGTCTGCCTCTGTTGTCTTCGGGGTGCCTGCCTGTGTAGTTGCTCCATCCGGCTGTTCCACGGATGTCTGCTGTGTGGTTGTCTGCTCACCTGTCGTCTGTTTTTCTGTCGTCGTCTGCTCGCCTGTTGTGGATGGAGCCACGCCCTTTGCAACAACCACCTTGGTAGATGGCGATGCATAGTAATTTGCTGTCTCCTTGAAGCGCACATAGTAATCTCCATCCGGAAGATTTGTCAATACCTCCGTATTCGCGTCAATCCATGTACGATTATCCACGCTATATTCCATCTTCAATGAAAGATTTGCGATTTTTCCATCATTTTTTCCATCAATTGTTTCAGCGGTCGGTACCAGTCCGGTCGGTGCCGCCTGATTTGCCTTACCTATCACAAAGGTCTTATCCACACTGTCATGATATACTCCGATTCCCTCAATATGTATCGTGGCAGTTCCAACATTCACGTTGCTATTATACGTCACTCTATAATTTCTATTTGCCGCAAGCACTACGCCATCATAGCTTACAGTCACAGCAGGCACCTTGCTCGTTCCATCATATACAACCGAAGATGTATCCACTGTAATCACAGTTTCCGGATCGGTCAGCCGCTTGTATTTGAGCAATATATTCACTGCAAGCTCTCCATTTTCATCCACAACTGTATTATAGGTATCCGCGGCATTCGAATATGGTTTTTTTTGTGCGAGCTGATATCCATAAGGCAAAAATTCCTTAATTCCGCCAAGCGCATCTTCTACATCACTAAAGCGCGCGGTTCCGTAATTGGTAATTCCTGTATTTTTGATGCTCAGCACAGAGTTCTCATCTAGGCTTAATTTTTCAACAAAAAACTGATTTCCAGATGTGCTTAACTGGCTATTCTCAAGCCATACCCCATCATCAGGCATCCACTGTAAATCCTCAATTTCCCCTTTCAGATTCTTCAAAAGGAGTTTCCCATTATTTGCTCCATGATTAATACTTCCGTAAAAGGTTCCGTTCTGTATCGTAAGTGCACATTCTGTATCAATCTCTTGTATCTGCAGTTTGTGTCCACCCAGATCAATGATTATTTTTTTATTGGATAACTCGGTATTATGATTCAAATTTATTGCACTTGCATCACAATTATGCAGCAGCGTCACGGTTTCACCGTTTTCCGCAGCGGTAACTGCGGCTGGTAAGGATGTATAGTCTACTTCACTACCATTACTTTTCGTAAGCTTCGCAATTGGTACATCTGGTTCTGCACATATCATACATATACCACCATAATAAACGAACGGATGCTCACAAGTCGTTGGATTCATATCATATTTCACGCCATCTATATAGGTGAACATCTCAAAAATAGTTGCCTGTGAACTGTCAGACTCTATAAATCTTACCATCCCCTCAGCAGGATATGTCCCCACAAACGGCGACGAATACTTCTCCGAGCCACTGTTTATCCGTATTACTATATTTGCATCCGCATCCGGATTCACGGTTAATGCGCCTGCTACAACCGGATAATCTCCGTTTCCTATAAGATGCATATTCCTTCTGCAGTAAATAGCCGCATCGCCACCACATACAGAATTCGTTCCGGATTGAATATGCATATCATTTTCACTCTTGATTATTATATTCCCCCCGACCGTCACAGCATTATACGATGTAATTGTACCATACTTCGCGTTAGTAATATTCAAATTCCCATTTGCAACAGCATCCTTTGCTTCAATATTAATATTTCTCGCTGCACTCATCGTCAGATTACCGGTTGCAATACCTGACGTCGTATTTTTTAGGTTAATTTCCCCGTCTGTGCTCTCGAGTGTTACATTACTGCCCGTAAACATTGCACCGGAACAGTCATTAACTATACTAATATCTTCATCACTCACAAGGCTGATATCTCCCGTTGCCCTGATTATACCTGATAAGCTGGCCGCCTGGGAATTAAACGTGATGTCTGGTCCTTTTAACGAAACATTTTCCGCATCTATAAATACACCGGATAATTGACTTGTCACAATCACTATTCCGTTGGCAGAAGTTGTCCCAAGAGCTACCGTTGTTAATCCGTGAATCGCGCTAGCATTCCTCGTTGCGACAATATTGATTTCGCCGGAAAAGCCCTCAGTTCTGATTCCTGCACCATTGGCACCTGTAATCGCCGCAGTTCGATCGACATCCGAAACAATTGTCAGATCTCCTGCACCACTCAGAATAAGTGTGCCACCATCAATCTGAATCCCTGACATATCTTCAGTATAAAAATCCCCATACACTGTCATGATTCCCGTCGAAGCATCATAGTGTATATAATCTGGTATAACCGTAGCATCGGGTGCAGTCAGTGAAACATCCTGCAGCTGATTCCCCTCATACCAATAGTATCCGGTTTCAAGCGTTTTTCCTCCCATGGTTACAGACATACCCTCTGCATTTGCATCCAATACCTGTGAAGCGCATGTGATGTATGCCAGCACAGCAAATATCATAACCAGAGCAATCGTGATTTTCTTCTTCATACCTCTCTCCCTTTCCTCTTTATATCCTCTTTACATTTTTTTCATTTTTTCTTTACCATACCTTTGAGAGTACGTCAACCCTTCTGGGACGAAATGCATTTTTCTGGGACGAAATGTCATTTTGATGCATAGATTCCTATATAAAATTGTGTTACAATGTTAAAAATTACAATTCAACCATTCATCAGAGGGGAAATGAATATGAAGCTTGCCATCGTGGATGACAATCCGGAAGAATTACAGAAATTATATAAAACCATTATGGATTACAGCTGCACGCATGATGTTGCAATCGCCTGTGACCGCTTCGCGACATCTGCCGCATTTCTTTCCGCCTGCGCACAGATCTCATATTCTTTTGTTATCTTTGATATTTATTTACAGGATACAACCGGAATTAATCTGGCGGCAGAATTCCGCAGGATTGCTCCCCGGGCACCTATCGTATTCCTGACCAGCAGTCCGGAACATCGGGCAGATGCATTCCGGGTGCATGCATTTGATTATCTCGAAAAACCCGTAACCGGGGAGATGATCGCCCGGCTGTTCGACGAGCTGGCGATTACGCAGGAAGAAGAGACTGACACACAGGCATTTTCAATCTCGATAGACCGGAAGCAGATTCCGGTTTTATATTCTGACATCCGCTATATCACCTCGGATTCCAACTATCTGCAGATTCAGGGACGCGCTGTGTTCCGTTGCCGCATGCCATTTCGCGAAGCCGCATCCATCCTCACACAGGACGAACGGTTTCTGACCATCAACCGGGGGATACTCATCAACCTGGACTACGTGCAACATATGGAGAACACTTCCTGCACCATGTGCGACTCCACGACATTTTCGATTCATAGGAAAAATGCAGCCGCCATCACACAGGCTTATATCGCTCACCAGTTTAAGCGGCACACGAAGGCATTAACGAAAGGAGGGCTCTCATGAATTTCTGGAACCTCGTTTACAGAGCCGCTGAATACGGCATTCTCCTCCCCGGCATCTTTCTTTGCATCATCCCTGTTGCGGACTGGCTCATCATTCCCCAGAGGAAGCTCTATCCGGTGCTGCTGCCATGCATGGTTGCAGTCTGTTTTGTGCTGGCATGGGTTGATTCTTCCGGCTCCTACTACACAAACATATTCTTCTTTCCTCTGCTTGGCATCTGTCTGATTGCGTATTTTTTGACTGTAAAACTGGAGAAGTTGAAATTACTCTATATGTTTTTATGCGCAACCGCTGCGTTATCCTTCGGCTGCATCATGAACTATTACATCATCGTGCGGATCGATCCGCATTCTAACATACACGACGACTCCGTGCCCGGTCTGATCATACAATATGCGGTCAGCCTCCTCATTATGTCTGTGTTACTCCACATGCGACACAAATTCCGATGGCTGTTTGAGAATTTCAACACGCCGTTATTCTGGCGGGTTGCGTGGGCGATTCCAGCCATCATCACCTTCTGCAACATCTACATGATCCCGATTGATTATGCAAATATCCGTGTCGGTCGTATCCTCCAGATTGCAATGGTGATCGAGGGCGTACTGTTCCTGTTTTTTATGCTGTTTCAATTCCTGCTATATATCATCGCTGTCACATCCGCCCAGAAGATTGAAGCGGATTCCACTGCCCTGATGTATCAGCTTCAGGCAGACCAGTACGAGAAAATGCAGGTCTATCTGGATGAAACGCGCCGTGTCCGGCACGATTTCAAGCACACGATCGCTGTACTAAACGAGCTTTCCCAGACGGGACAGTACGAGAAACTAAGTGACTATATTTCGAGCTATTCATCCGAAATATCCAACGTGCAGGCACCTGTTACCTACTGTGAAAATCCGGTGGTCAATGCCACGATCCATTACTATATTAACCTTGCGGAAAGCTATGGCATCCGAACGAAGCTGCAGGTCGTCATCCCTAAAGAGCTTACAATCTCCGATATTGACCTCTGCCTGCTCTTCGGAAATCTGCTGGATAATGCAATCACAGCCTGCCGGCATGTGAAATCCCCCGACCGCTTCATCCGGTTGTCCGCTGATCTCGATACACCGGGCTGTCTGTACATCACGATGGTAAACAGCTTCGACGGAAACGTGTGCAAACAAAACGGAAAATACATTTCCACAAAGGAAAAGAAAAGCGGAATCGGTCTGATCTCAATTCAGGCAACCGCCGAGAAACACCACGGTTCCTCGAATTTTTATACCGAGCAACATGAATTTATCTCGAACATCATGTTAAAACTATAAGAAAACGAAACGGAGTAGTTTTATGAATATCACAGTTATCTTCACAGGCGGCACGATCGGCTCGTCTGTCCAGCAAAGCTTTGTCTCCACCGATGCGCAGATGCCATATCGACTGCTGACAATGTATGAAGCCGAACAAAAGAAAAAAGGAGCTACAATTCCAAACTTCCAAACAGAAGCACCTTATACAACGCTGAGTGAATATATGGATGGTTCTCATCTAAATCTGCTTATCTCCTGCATCCGGGAGCAGCTTACGAAAGACGTCGACGGCATCATTGTCACCCACGGCACGGATACACTTCCATTTACTGCTGCCGCACTTGGCATGTGCTTTGCCTGTGCAAAAGTTCCAATCATCCTCGTGTCCAGCAATTACATCTTAGACGATCCGCGTGCAAATGGACTGACGAACTTCACCGCTGCCGTTGATTATATCGCTTCCCCGACTTTGCCAACGGCTGTCGGCATCGCTTACTGCAACACCGGAAGCACACCGAAAATCTACAATGCACTCGGCATCTACAACCATTATCCGTTTGACGACAGCTTATACGAGCGCCCTTACGACGCATATGCGGCTGCAATCGCACCTGTCCTGCAGGAATTTTCTGCCCTGCGGCAAACATCCTTCGATACAACCTGCCCGGTATGTTTTTTCCAGTCCATGCCGGGTATCCAGTATTGTCTGCCAGATGATGCACGGGCTGTGTTGATTCACGCATACCACTCTGGTACGATCAACACGAAAAATCCATCCCTGCTTGCACTCACCAGTCAGACTGCACAAAAAAAGATCCCGATCTATCTGACCGGAATCTCCGCATACTCAACTGATTACGGCAGCAAAGCGGTGTACGAATCCCTTGGAATCATCCCACTTCCAGAATACAGCCCGCTTGTCGCATATATGTGTCTGTGGTACAAATACAGCCGCAAAATTTAATTCCCCTGCAGGAAATCCTGCATCTTCTGCAGGTTTGCTGCCATCAGATCATATCCATTCTGATAGAACGCTTCCTGCTTTTCTTTATCCTGTTCAAACTTACTGATACTGTCAAGCTCCGGACGGAACACGAGAAGCGTTCCGTCCTTCTCATACCGGTCGATCCGGTCTAACTGCTTCGCATACATCTCTCTTCTGCGCATCAGCGTATCGTAAAACGCCGGGTACTTCTTCTTGTATGTCCGCATCAGAACGCGGATCTTGCCATAATTGGTTGGTGCTTCCTCCGGCTTTCTTGTCAGAATACAGACAACCCGGTCACATCCAACCTCAAATGCACGCTTGACCGGAATCGAATCTGCCAGACTTCCATCCATATAATGGAATCCATCCAGCTCAACCGGATTGCAAAGTACCGGGACAGAACAGGATGCCTTGACGGCTGTCAGCATACGCTTCTCATCGTCTGTCTTCGCGATATATTCTGCTTTTCCTGTTTCACAGTTTGTCACTACGAGTTCTACTTCGGATGGTGACGCAACGAATTTCTCAAAATCAAATGGATACTGCTTATGCGAAAACTCCATCACCATGCGATCTAAATCAAGCATCTTCTTGCTTTTACGCATCTGCTTGACACCATAATATGCATTTTCTCCGCTTGCGGTAATCGTCCACTTTGTACGTCCTTTTTGCCCTGCCAGATAATTAACCGCATTTCCAGCACCGGCAGATACTCCTACCACATAATCAAATACGATCTGATTGTCCATCAGGCAATCCAAAGCTCCTGCGGTAAAAAGCCCGCGGAACGCACCGCCCTCTAATACAATACCTGTCTTCACGTTTTTCATCTCCTCGGATCTGCTTCTTTTAATTCGTCAAGCTTCTCCTGAATTCTCTTCTTCACCAATTCACATACATCATGCTTCCGCAGCTTTCCATACTCCTCATACGGGATTGGCGGAAGGAAATGCACCTGCGTCCGAACCTTCTCGAAGGTGTTCGTATCCATCGACCGCCATGAATCGTAAATCACAACTGGAATGATTGGTGTCTTGGACTTTAACGAACACGAGAAGCAACCGGACTTAAATTCCTGCAACTCATTTTTATTATCCTTGTAACCGCCCTCCGGGAAAATCAAGTATGTTTTTCCGTTCTTCACACGCTCGGCAATCGTCTTGAGCGCGCTAATCTGCTGCTTTGGGTCCTCAAACGAGATTGTGGTTCCCTCCACCAGACCACATACCTGTCTTGCTACCAGACGATCTGCGGATTTCTCTTCCCACAGCATCGCGCATGGCTTCGGATGTGCCAGCATGATTCCAAGAGCGTCGTACTTTCCCTGATGATTGGCATACATGATATAGCCGCCATCCTGTGGCAGGTTCTCGCTGCCAAATATATCCGTCTTGGTACGGGCACGTCTGCGCATATGATCCTCGATCTTCATCGCAAAATCATACCGCTGCTGTTCTGTATATTTTTCTTTGTGCTTTATCATATAGTTCGCACGCGGAAGATGCGTTGCAACGAACAACGGGCTCGTCGCAACTACGAACTTAAACCTCAAGTTTTTCAATGTATCTCAATCCTTTATCTTCTATCCCCTACAGCATCTTTCGTTTTCGCAATATCAACGCAACAACGATACAAACCACCAGCGTAAATACGCATATGATCGTAAATCCCCACGGTGTCTTCGAAAACGGCATACCGTCACCATTCACATTCATACCATATAATCCCGAAATAATCGTCGGGATAGACATGACAATCGTGATTGCAGCCAGCAGTTTCATGATGTTGTTCAAACGGTTATCGATCACCGTCGACATCAGTTCCCGTGTACCTTTTAAGATATCACGATAGATCTGCGTCATCTCAATCGCCTGCAGATTCTCGACAATCACGTCATCCAGCAATTCCTGATCCTCCGGAAACTTGCGGATTCCACTGTATCTTGTCAACCGGTCAACGACCATACGGTTTGCCCGCAGCGATGTGTCGAAATATACAAGGTTGGATTCCATCTCATGCAGGTTGACGATATCGGCATCTTCCGTTGCGCCACCCATGCGTTCTTCCATTTCCAGTCTGCGACGGTCAATGATACGAAGATACGACTGATATAACATACTTGTCCGATATAAAATCTGATATGTGAAACGCACCTGCTTCTTTGTTGTAAAATCACGAATATTATTCACTATAAAGTGCTTGAGCACCGGTGTTTCCGCCGAACATACGGTGATAATTGCATCGTCTGTCCACACAACCCCCAGCGGGATGGTCGTATATGCCTCCTGATTGTGTCGAATCTCGACCGATGGAATATCAAACAAAATCAAAACATAATCATCATTTACATCTACACGCGATGACTCCTCATCATCCAGTGCAGCACGTATATCTGCCAGATCCACATTATAACGTCTGGCAATCTCCAAGCTTTCATCCTGCGTCGGCGCCGTCAGATTTATCCACATTCCGGGTATAAACTCATCAATCTGTCTGAATTTTCCGTTATCTGTAATGTACTTACTGATCATATCCTTCTCGCCTCATCGTTTCCCTTTTTTAAGTGACAGAACCCCACTATCACATATTCTAACACGACTTGCGTCATTCGGAAACCCCTAAATATATTTCTTTAAATAAATATTCACTCTGCCTTTACGTGTCTCGCTTCCAGAGCCACAATACTGGAATTTTCCATATCCACGCACCGAGAAAATATCTCCATCTTTTAAGACCAGACTATTGCGTTCCTCTGTCCTTCCATTCCGTGTGACCTTCTTCGCCCGAAACAGATTCAATGTCTCATTTCGGGAGCATTTTGTGACTGCCGCAATGATCGCATCAAACCGTGGTGCACTGACGATCACATGCAGATCTTCGAGCGTCGGCTTGAGATCTTCGATCTCGCCCTCCACCAGAGACGTCTTCACGTTCGTATGCTTTATCTTGGTCAGTTGTTCCATAATATATGCAGCGATGTTTTCCTGACAGAAAATATATGCTCGCTTGCCATCTTTCACCAAAATGTCACCGAGCACGGAACGTTCAATTCCTAAATTCATAAGCGCACCGAGAAAATCCCGGTGGCCCAAATCTTCTGCAAATTTCTCCAACAACGGTTTTACCAGAATAATCGAGATTGGGAACACACCCGCATAACCAAACAATTCCTCCGAACCAAACTGTACCATCTGCCGTTCACACTCCGGTGTTCCACCGAAGCAGGTCATCCCCACAAAGGAGAATTCCGCCTGCTTCTCATAAACCACCGCAAGCTCCGCGGGTGTCAGGAATCCGGTGTATGTATAAATATTTTGCCTGTACGCACGCTTTGCCAGATCCTGCAAACGTGCGATCAATACCTGTTCTTCGTTCATATCTACTGATTCTCAGTCTAGCCAAGAATTGCCTTATCGTTTGCGAATTCCTCGCCACTTGCCTCTTCAAACTTATGAAGCAGATCTGCAACCGTCAGCTTCTTTTTCTCTTCGCCACGGATATCGAGAATGATATTTCCGTCCATCATCATGATCAGACGGTTTCCGTGCGCGATTGCATCCTTCATATTATGTGTGATCATCAACGTGGTAAGATTATCGCGATTGACAATCATATCTGTCGTCTGCAATACCTTCGCGGCTGTCTTTGGATCAAGTGCGGCTGTGTGTTCGTCAAGAAGCAGAAGCTTCGGCTTCTTCAACGTTGCCATCAGCAATGTGAGCGCCTGTCTCTGTCCACCGGACAGAAGTCCTACCTTCGATGTCATACGGTCTTCGAGTCCCAGTCCCAGTGTCGCCAGCATCTCACGATACTTTGCATGCTCTTTCTTCGTAATTCCTGCCTTTAATGTACGGCTGTCTCCACGGCGGAGTGCCAGTGCCAGATTCTCCTGAATCTCCATCGTCGCTGCCGTTCCAGTCATAGGGTCCTGAAATACACGTCCGAGATATTTGGCACGCTTATATTCCGGAAGCTTTGTCACATCCGTATCTCCAATGATGATCTGTCCCTGATCGACCGACCATACACCAGCGATCGCATTTAACATCGTCGACTTACCTGCTCCATTTCCACCGATGACGGTTACGAAATCGCCATCCTCCAGTGTCAGATTCAGTCCCTTTAACGCCATTTTTTCATTGACCGTTCCCGCATTGAAGGTCTTATAAATATTCTTCAGCTCTAACATAGTATTTACGCCTCCTTCTTCTCTGCGGATGCCGCAAGCTTCTTTCCTTTGTTGAAATGCTTTCCCTTCCAGTAAGGTACTGCAAGGAACACTGCTACGATCAAAGCCTGGAACAGCTTCAACAAATCGGTGTCAACGCCAAGCCAGATTACGATCTGCAGCACGATGAAGTAGATCACGCCACCAATACCGACAGACAGAAGCTTCAATGCGAAGTTCTTGAAGATCCGGCTGAAAATTGCCTCACCGATAATGACGGATGCCAGACCGATAACGATCGCACCTTTACCCATATTGATATCTGCAAATCCCTGATACTGTCCAAGACATGCACTTGCAAATGCAACCAGACCATTCGAGATCATCAATCCAAGTACCTTGTTGAAGTTGGTGTTGATACCCTGCGCACGTGCCATATTCTCATTACAACCCGTTGCACGAAGCGAACTACCAAGCTCTGTACCGAAGAACCAGTACAGAATTCCAATTACGACAATCATAAATAAAAATACGACAAAAATAGAATTCTTATAGAATGCCACTCTCTTTATGTAACGAAGAGAAACTGCCAGATCATATTTGTCCACATTGATCGGCTGATTTGCCTTTCCCATGATCTTCAGGTTCACACCCCACAGACCAAGCTGTGTCAGAATACCTGCCAAGATCGCTGGAATTCCCATTGTTGTATGGAACAAACCTGTCACCAGACCAACAACCATACCTGCGAGTGTCGCAATCGCCATCGCGGCTGCTACATGATATCCTTTCTGCATCAACATAATACATACGGCTGCGCCAGTACACATCGTTCCATCGACTGACAGATCGGCGATGTCCAGAATCCGGAACGTAATGTATACGCCAATCGCCATAATACCCCAGATCAGTCCTTGGGCAATCGCGCCTGGCATGGCATTCAATAAAGCACTTACATCCATTTTTTTCTCTCCTTTATTTTTCCTATGAACAAAAGTCGGGTAGAAAAACTCTACCCGACTACTATACTATAATAATACAACAAAAATCAAGTAAATACGCTTGTTTTCGCTATGCTTTTCGATTACTCGTTTGTGATTGCTTCGTAATCATCTGGTACGCTGATTCCAAGTTCATCGCAGATGTCCTTGTTGTACTTCTTTGTAAACTGTGGTGCATACTCGATTGGCATCTCTTCTACCTTGGACTCACCCTTCAGGATCTTAGCGGCCATCTTACCGGTTGCAACACCCAGATCATAGTAGCTGATAGAAAGTGTAGCAACACCACACCCCTTACAGATACCTTCCTCACCAGCAACAACCGGAGTCTTTGCCGGCATACAGATATTCTTGATGATCTCTGTATTTGCAGCAACTGTGTTATCTGTTGGAACGTAGATGACATCACTTGCATTTGCTGCAGATGTTGTAACTGTTGAAAGGTCATTAGAATCAGAGAATGAATAATACTCACATGTATATCCAAGCTTCTCCAAAGCTGCCTTTACAGTGTCAACCTGATACTGGGAGTTTGCCTCTGCTGAACAGTACAGAAGTCCGACTGTCTTTGCATCCGGGAACAGCTCCTTGATCATGTCTGCCTGACTCTCCAATGGAGCAAGGTCAGAAGTACCAGAAATATTTCTGCCAACAGTACCATTGAAATCCTGAATCTCAAGTGCAACACCATATTCTGTTACAGATGTACCAAGAATTGGAATTGTATCTGTACCAGCTGCTGCTGCCTGCAGTGCAGGAGTTGCATTTGCAAGAATCAGATCTACATCACTACTTACGAAACCATTGATAATCGTTGCACATGTATTTGCATCACCCTGTGCATTCTGCTCATCAAACTTAATACCATCTTCACCAAACTCTTCTACCAGAGCATCCTTAAATCCCTTTGTTGCAGCATCAAGTGCCTCGTGCTGTACCAACTGGCAGATACCTACGGTATAAGTGTCCTTATCCTTACCGCTGCCACAAGCGCAAAGGGAAAGTGACATTGCAGCAACCGATGCAACTGCAAGTAATTTCTTTAATTTTCTCATGATTCTCTTCCTCCTCGACGATATGCTCATCTTCGTTGCATATCCATTTTCTTTACTCATTTATTGCTCC
The DNA here is from genome assembly GCA_963659815.1 of Butyricicoccaceae bacterium. GTDB lineage: Bacteria > Bacillota > Clostridia > Lachnospirales > Lachnospiraceae > Coprococcus_C. The sequence continues at coordinate 11,533 of CAVKUW010000070.1, read as the reverse complement.
AACGGGTTAATAATTTAGTGCGATAAAGCATTACAGTAACAGATTAAACCACGATTTTTTAAAATTGTCAAGTTTTTGTAACCTTTTTTATCCCCCCACGTGTATAATCTGTGAAAGGCCTTTTGAAACAGACGGAGGATGTGACTATGAAAATACCAATACGGATACTGATCGATCGCTATCAGTCCCATTTATACCGGATTGCATTCAGTATCTGTCAGAACCGCGAAGATGCAGAGGATGTCGTGCAGGACACCTTCCTGCAATATCATATTCTGAAGAAAGAGTTTGAGGACGAAGCCCATATCCGCGCATGGCTGATACGGGTTGCAATCAACAAATCCAAGAATACGGTTCGCGCCTTCTGGCGGCAACACCGACAATCCTTAGAATGCTATATGGAAGAACTGGATTTCCCAGACGCTGAAAGCAGTGCCCTGTTTGAGGCAGTGCTACAGCTCCCGGAGAAACAGCGCACCACTATACATCTCTTCTATTATGAAGATTACACGATCAAAGAAATCGCAGAAATTCTGCATGTAAGCGAGAGCAACGTCAAGGTCCGCTTAAACCGTGGACGTGCCGCTCTCCGCCAAAAACTAAAGGAGGATTGGAACCATGACGAATCATGAAAAATATAAGCATGCATTTGACTGCCTGACCACCGACGCAGAGATAAACTTAAACCCGGCATCCATCCGACGCAGCCGCACAACCCGTGTGGTTCGGCGTTTATGCTATACCGCCGCATGTCTGGTCATGCTTTTTGCCGCATCAAACGGCATCTGTTACGCAGCAACCGGCTCCTCGCTCGTACACACGATCATTGTTATGGCAAATGGCTCGAATGTAGAAATCTCCGAGGACGGAAGCTCTGTTACATTTACAATTGAGTCAACCGGTGATCTCTCTTACACGACTGTTGAGAACGGCCGCCTGTATGTGAAGCTGAACAATGAGAAAACGGACATCACCGATCAGTGCAGCGAAACCGATTATTACCGACATGATTATACCGATTCCGAAGGCAATAAGCATGTCCTGATTGCTGGTGGAACCGTGGAAAGCTACGGCTGGGCAGAGTACATTTTCAATTCAGAAGGAAAATACATCTTCAACACTATGAATATTCCAACGGATGAAGCAAATCCGAATGATGTACCTGCTTGGTTTACAAAGGCAGAAAAAGACTTGGGGCTTGACGCTGACGCGCTGTTGGAGCAGGATGGTTCCTACAAAATGGACGAAAATAGTGTCGAGCAGTCCGAAACCGTGACAGAATCTGTACAATAATTGATTTTGCCGTTGCAACTCCCCCCTGTATCCGCTATAATCAAAGTAGACTGTTGTGCAAAATATGCAATTTCTCATGCATTTTTTGTACGAATTGATTAGCAACAGGGGGTAATTTTTATGATAGCTGGAAAAGAAGAAATCGAACGTCAGAAAATATTCGGTCGTGACCACTTTGTATATGAAGAAAATTCCTACTTTATCGATGTCAACGATGACTCCGAGCGTATGTGGTTCCAGAACCGGATTGGTGTACCAAATTATAAATGGTTTCAGGAAGGTACGGGCGACAAACACTGGGTTCTCTACAATCCGATCTGTTTTATGCCGACCAAGAACTGGAATGGAAAAAAAATTCTGAAATTTAACTACCGTGAATTCAAGGGTGGACGTCTGGAGGTTCCGATCAATGCAAGTAGCTGCTGTGGTATGTTTTCCTGGGTAACGCTCCCGGAAGGCTTCCAGATCGGCGGATTGTTCAACACGCGTGGCATCAAGGATATGAACCTGATGTTCGCAGGCTGTGTTATGCCGAAGGGCTTCTCACTCGGTGACCATTTTCACACGAAGGAAGTCGAGGATATGCGATACATGTTCTACCAGAGTTCTGTATCCGAGGCATTTGATTTCGGTAAGATCTTCGATACGTCGCATGTTACGAACATGGAATACATGTTCTCTGAGTGCCGTATCCCGGATGGACTGAAATTCCCGGAGCGTTTCCTGACTGCACAGGTAACAAATATGGATCACATGTTCTACGAGAGTGTGTTCCTTGGGAAAGCGGATTTTGGAGACGGCTTTGTTGTATCGCCGGGCACGAACACGAACGATATGTTCACGGACTGCATGTTCGGGGACGAAAAGATTGACAACCAGTATAGCCAGGATTTCAACTACGTGAAATCAAGATTAAGTTAGCGGTTAACGGATTTTGCATTTATATAACTAAAAAGAAACCACATGGATACATTCTACGCAGACGCGCTCCCGCTCGGTTCAGCACGTAGCGGTACTAAATTCGCGCTTCGCACTCATTAAGTGCCGACGTGCTTCAACGGTCTGCTTTAGAATTGTATCCATGTGGTTTCTTTATTTACTTTATTGGCTCTGCAAATTCCTTACTCTTTACCTCAACCTTGCAAAAAGCGAAAGAAACACACCTATCAAATGCTTAGATATCCAGATCGGATTCGAGTAATATACATATGTTTGGAACTTAGAAGTTCTTAATGTTCTGTATGCACACAGCAATGTTTGAACACGATGTTCAAACAAGCCGCCACTGAGCCACGGATGGCGAATTGGCGGCGGTTGCGTTCGGTTCCATAGTATAAATCAGAACATTTAGGACTTCTTAGTTTCAATACATCGTATTTACTCGAACCGATACTGGATATATGCAGTTGATATGGTGTGTTTCGTCTACTTTACATATTTCCGGTAGAAGGTATCGAGTTCCAGCGGCTTATCGTAGTAGTAGCCTTGAATACATTCGACGCCTGCATTTCGCACGATGGAGAGTGCTTCCACCTTCTCAACACCCTCGGCGCAGACTGCGATTCCAACCTTCTTGCAGTACGTGACGATGAACTCAATCAGCGCTTTGTCCTTCGGCTTCTCCGTGATACTTCGTGTCATCGTATGATCGAGCTTCACCATGTCGGCAGGGATATCCTTGAGTACAGTCAGTGATGCATACCCGGTTCCGAAATCATCCAGTGCAATGCTGATACCTGCATCCTTGAAGGTCTGCAGAACATCCGATAGAAATGATGTATGCTCCACACGACAGCTCTCCGTCAACTCCAGCATAATCGCATCATGCGGAATCTGATAATAATCCAGCCGCTCCACAACATAGTCAAGCAGTGATGGATCCTTGAACTGTATGTAAGAGACATTGATCTGCAGACGCTTTAACGGCATGTGTCCAATCTGCTTCTGCCACTTGGCGAGTGTCTGTAACGACTGATCGATCACCCATTTACCAACGCGGATGATTTCCTTGGAGTTCTCCAGAATCGGAATGAAATCCATCGGTCCAATCACACCAAATTCTGGATGTGTGAATCGAAGCAATACTTCTGCCGCATCACACGCCTCCGATTTCGTCTCTACGATTGGCTGCATCACAATACGGAAGCCTTTACAGCCTTCCTCGACACATTCGCGAATCGTGTCCTTCAGTCTCGTCATATATTTCTTCTGTGCAAACAATTCGCTACTATAGAATACAACATCTTCCGTATTCGTCAGTTTCGCGTGGTCAAGCGCATAGAACAAGTTACTCTGGATCTGATCCAAAAACTCTCCATCCTCCGGGAAGAAGGTTGCCGCTGCCCTGAACCGCAAATGCACCGCTTGTCCAGAAACGACTAAATTCTTCATAAAATTCTGTACGAAATTCTTATACTCTACAATCCGCTCTACACCCGCATCCTGCATAATAATCGCAAAATTCGCGCCATCCATACGAAATACATGACAATTATGTCGTACACCATCAAGCAGTTTTTCCCCGATCAACGCGAGCACTCTGTCTCCATACGCATAGCTGTACTCCGCATTAATCCGCTTGAAGTTCTCCAGGCCAATCATCAGAATTCCTCCATGTGCATGATCATCTAACAATCGATTTAGCTCACTTCGAAACTGATACACAGTCCATAGATTCGTAACCGCGTCAATCTTTGTCTGGTGTCCCATATTTGTAACAAGTCCACCAAACCACGCTGCATTCCCATCTGCATCATAAGTCATGTATCCACGACAATTCACCCACACATACTCCCCCTGTGCGTTCTTGATGCGGTATTCACAGTTGTGATACGGCGTCACACCATGAAACAACTCCATAATGTTTTCCGTATATTCCTCAACATCCTCCGGGTGAATCCGGCTGATCCATTCCCGTGTAGAGTCTCCAAAGATTTCTCCCGGTAATCCAAAATATTCCACTGCCGATGCCGACCAACGTGTCGTATCCTCTTTTATATTGCCATAAAATAAAAATGTTTTGCCCGGTGCATTTGCCGCCAGGTCAAAATAGCGTGACTCAAACTCTGATCTGTCCACTCATACACGCTCCTTCCCTCTTGCTTTTCATTTTCTTGCGTGTGCATGTCAGAATGTTTACTTTTTTTACATTCTATTTTCTATTTATTATATAGGATATTTTCTAAATAGGCAATACATACCGCCGCAATATAAAAGCAATCGTGCAGAACCGTTCCGATTCCCCCTGATTCTTTCCGATACGCGCGATAGAGACTGTTGAAGCTTGTCCGCGCAAAACAGGTTTCTGCCGCTTCCCGCATATTCGGCAGGATTGCAAGCATATCCCGCATATAGATATGCAACTGCTTTTCGTATCGGATATGCGCGAAGAATCCGCCAGTATACCGCATCGTGTGTGGATACGTGAAGCGGTCTGCCAGATAATGCGTCGCCTTCCCCAGCCGGTAATAATCATACACCGACAGCTTCTTCCGCTTCCGCAGCACATGGTACATCCGGTTCACGAAAAAACGAGACCCTTCCGCTGTATGCCCACCGATCAGCATACGCCAGTGGTCATTCAGTGACAAAGGTCCCGCATTTTTTTGTTGTCTATGGGCGCACAGCAACTGAAAATATCCGTGGATGTAAGAACATTTGTTGACATCCGGCATGATATTTCCAATTACAAATGCGTATTTTCTAAATGGTTCTTCTATCTCAAATGCATGTGCAAGATAACGCCCTAAGGCAAGATGATCTTTGGTTTGCATAAATCGAATCCCTACTTCTGCTCTTTTATTTCCAGCTCTGGCTGCATCGAAGCGACCTTCGTGTTCGCCGGGATGGATGTCGTGACAAAAGAGTTTCCGGCTACAACAGAATTCTCACCGATCACAGTTTCGCCACCTAAGATAGTAGTATTCGCATAAATCACAACATTATTCTCGATGGTTGGATGACGCTTCACGCCGGAAAGCAGCTGTCCCTTGCGTGTGGAAAGTGCGCCAAGCGTCACGCCCTGATAGATCTTCACATGTTCGCCGATCGTCGTCGTCTCTCCAATGACGATTCCCGTACCATGATCGATACAGAAATATTCGCCGATCGTTGCACCCGGATTGATATCAATGCCGGTCAGTCCATGTGCATATTCCGTCATGATACGTGGAATATATGGCACATTTAATTCATATAACACATGTGCATACCGATATACAAAAATCGTAAAGATTCCCGGATAGGAAAGGATAATATCCTGATGATCCTTCGCCGCCGGATCACCGTTAAACTCAGCGTCAACATCCTTTAAGATCATCGCCTGAATGTCTGGAATCTTTGCGATAAATGTCGATGTATATTCCTCTGCCTTCGCACGGATCTCTGCGTCTACAAGCTCCTTATTATCGAACTTCAATGCAACACGGATCTGCTTAAACAACCGCTCATAGAGGATTGCCAGCGTGCTTCCAGCAAAATTATCCTTTGACACATACGCCATATTCTCGGAACCGAAAAATCCCGGAAATGTAACCGTCCGCAGCCCTTCTATAATCGAAATGATCGCATCTCGGTCTGGCACGCAGTCTCCAAGTGACATATCAAAAATCTTCTGTGCTTCGTAATTTTCCTTCAGGCGCGCGGTTGCCTCCTGAATCGTCTTATTTACAATTGTACCCATGACCTGCCTCCAATATCTATCCAAATCATAACCACCTCACACCCTCAGATGCATATGCCGATCTGCATTTTATGCCGGACGCATATATTGCAATTCTGTTCATACTATATTATGATATAAAAAAATTGCGCGGATGTGCAATGACTATTTATATTCTCAACATTTATACTATACTATTATAAAACAAAAAAGTCCAAGGAATTTTTCGGAGAAACTATGAATAAGAAAGCATTGATCGCTATGAGCGGCGGTGTCGACAGCAGCGTGGCAGCCTTCCTGATGAAGGAACAGGGCTACGAATGCATCGGTGCCACTATGAAATTATATCAGAATGACGATATCGTCATCAACAAAGAACACACCTGCTGTTCCCTAGACGACGTGGAAGATGCCCGTGCCGTGGCACATTCGATGGGCATGGATTACTACGTCATGAACTTCAAGGAACATTTCAAGGAACAGGTCATGGACAAGTTCGTGCACTGCTATGAATGTGGCATCACACCGAATCCCTGTATCGACTGTAACCGCTATCTGAAATTCGAATATCTGTACAAGCGGGCGCAAGAGCTTGGAATGGATTACGTTGTCACCGGGCATTATGCGCAGATCGTGCAGGATGAGACAACCGGCCGCTACCTATTGAAGAAGGCGGTCGACGCAAGCAAGGATCAGAGCTACGTGCTTTATTCCCTGACACAGGAGCAGCTTGCGCACACACAGTTTCCACTCGGAGGCATGCCGAAAAGCGAGACGAGAGCCATCGCGGAAGCACACGGATTTGTCAATGCGAAAAAGCATGACAGTCAGGATATCTGCTTTGTACCGGACGGAAATTATGCGAAGTTCATCGAACAGCATGCGTGCAAGACTTACCCGGAGGGCGATTTCGTTGATGTCCACGGCAATGTCTTAGGACGCCACAAGGGAATCATCCGTTACACGATCGGTCAGCGCAAGGGGCTTGGGCTGGCATTAAAAGAGCCGATGTATGTCATGGATGTGGATATCGAGAAAAATCAGGTTGTCCTTGGACGGAATGAAGATCTCTTCTCGAAACGTCTTGTCGCAGATGATGTGAATCTCATCTCGATCGATCATATCGATGCCCCGATCCGTGTCACTGCAAAGGTGCGCTATCGTCATACGGAAGCACCTGCGACCGTCAATCCACTCCCGGATGGAAAGATCGAAGTCATCTTCGACGAACCGCAGCGCGCGATCACCAAGGGACAGGCGGTTGTCCTCTATGATGGGGATATCGTCGTCGGCGGCGGTACGATCTGCGAGACAGAAAAACTATATTAAACTATTTTCTGCATAAAAAGAACTCGTAACAATTACATGCACACGCAAGCATGTTTGTTTACGAGTTCTTTTCTATTTCATTATACTTGATAGTCCTATATTGGAATTATAATTGACGTTCCGCGTCTTCCACTCCGCCATATCCATACAGGCATGCCATATAATTCATGATGTCATACGTCAGGTTGCCGCCTGCCTGTGCAATATCAGTCACAAACTTTCCAAACAGGATGAACGTCCGATCTCCATAAGCCGCGATATCACTGCGCAATGCTGATTCAATCGTCTCCTGTGCATCATTTGTATAGATAAACCGTACATAACCTGCCATCTTCGGATAATTCTCGATGAATTTCTGCAGCCAGTCTAACTGGATCTGTACGAGATCTTCTTCAATGCCAATCCGTTTCTCACTCCGCTCCACCTGCAAAGCATTTCCTGCCTTGCAATTCTGCAGATAACTTGCAAGCAGATCATCTGGCCAAGCCAGATACCGGCTTTTCCGCATGATGAAGAATGTGTTCCAGTCATCTGGATAAATCGTGCTTCCAAACTGCTTCCACTCGGCATCAATGATTGCCGCAATCGTTTCCTCGCGGTCAAATGGCACTTCCTTGCTCCATTCATGTGCCAGTCCCATCTCTTCTTCGAGATCATATTTTGATTTCTCTGTTGTCTTTTCCTTTGCCGCCTGCTTCAGATCGTTTACATACTCGCGGTAGTTTGCCTCCATCTCGGCATCCTCCACGGCACCGAAATCGCCACGATCCACACGCTGTACCAGATCCTGTGCATAGACATCCAAAAATGTATCTGTTCCTTTTACGACGCCCTGCATTTTAAGCTCCATCAACAGATATTCTGCAATATCCTCAAAGCAGGACACGATTTCATCCTTATAATTTGTCTCGTAGGCACTATATGTACGCCCTTCCCACGCAGCTGCCTGATTCGGAATCACTGCAATCCGGTCAAGAATCGGAGCCACGCTGTCAATGAGCGACAGGCTCTGCATGCCCTTCCGCATCCATTTATAATAAGATGCATACTTCTGATTCAGCAGATAAATGATCTCCATCGTGTACTGCATGCCCTTTGCCACGCAGAGATTCGCGGTCACATAATCCTGTCTTGCCATCATACGTGCATAATTCGTCTGCGCTGTCTGTGCAAATCCATGCAGCTTTTCTGCCAGACGCATCATCCAGACCTTCGTCGGATAATATTCAAGCAGGCTCTCCCGAATCTTCGTGAACGCACCGGCATCATCCCTGAACACCATTCCATTTGTCGCAGCCGCCAGCTTTTCTTCTGAGATCTGCCGCCAGCTATCCGGGAGAATATAACCGCCCTCTGCAGTTTTCTGTACCTTCACGCCAAGCAGATTCTCATAGAACTCACGCACAGAGGAAACACCTCTTCTATGTGACAGCACCTTGTTGACCGAGTTTGTCGGTGCTTCAATTCCATTTTCACGCAGGAATTCATCACCGAAATCAACCAGAAGCTGCTCATAGGATCGCTGAAGCATACCTCCGATACTCCGGTAATCCTCCTCTGAAAGCCACAGACAGAATCCCAATGCAAAATCATGATCCCGTGAAATGGCATCATCATAGCCAAAGCATTCCGAACCCTCTCCGACAAGTCCAACGGCAATCCGTGCCTCGTAATTCGGAAATTCCTCATGGATCATCTTCGCACCATGCAATTCATAAAAACGCTTGCAGATATGCAGCCAGTTATTCTCTGCATTTGGCTGAACCGTATCCTCCGATAATGTATCCACATAATCGGACTGTCCCTGTGCTGCTTCCTTTGCCCCGATTTCCTGCGGCACTGTCTCCGCCTGCGCTTCTCCCATATGCACAATATTCGTCAGATATTTTACAGAAGGATTTGTTTTCATATCCGCAGTCAAAACTGCCGTCTGTTCTTCTTCCTCTTCCTTCTTCATTTCCTCGGCATAATATTTCGCCTGCTTATAACGCTCTTCGATTTCCAGATATGCATTCGATTTGCCGACATGCTTTTCCATCTCCTGCATCGCCTGCATATAATAATCCGCTCCCTGCACATACGCTTCACGCATGCAAAGTGCATCGCCCATCATCGCAAGTGCCGTACTGTAATGGAAATCCCGCTTTCCGTCCCATTCAAAGATACGGAGCGCACGCTCCAGACATTGCAGTGCTTCCTCATACATGGTAGATGCTGTTGTGCCATCTACCCGCTGTCCATTTGCGCCCATAGCGGCTCCGCCTGCAAGCTGCAGTAATACCTGTGCCAGATTGCACCGGGTCGTTGCCTGCTCCATCCATGCATTCTGCTGTAGATCTACGACCGCAAGTGCCCGTCGGAATGTCTCTTCTGCCTTCTTCAGCTCGCCACTTCCCTGGTAGACAAACGCCCAGTTATTATAGAGTGTCGCGAACCGGTAATCTCCCGCAGAAAGCTTCTCCCGGTACAGTACCTCCACACGTTCAAACAAGTTCTGCGCTTTCATATAATAGCCAAAGGTACGATAAGCATTTGCCACATTTAACAGGCTCGTTGCATATTCTACCGTGCCTTCCATACCCATCTTTACAAGTATATCTTCAATATCCGCACAATACCGAAGTCCCTTTGCATTCTGGTTCGTATCCCTGCATAACCCCATCATTTCATTCAGCAGAGAAAGTGCCGATGCATAATCCCGCTCATCCATCGCCACTTCAATATTGGTCGTCAGAAACTCCTCTATATCTTCCAGAGAATGTGTTCCAAACATATTGTCATAATCCATCAATACCTGATTGATATCCATCAGTCGTACCTCCTCTTTTCCCCGAATGTTCTTATGCACACGCTTTTTGCTGCATTGCATCCACAATGCGGTTTCGCACCAGCTTTGCAATCTGATCCGTTGTAAGCCCCTCATACTCTTCCGGATAAATCGCTGGCAGGAAATGTACCTGTGTTTTTACACGCCGCAGAGAATTGATCTCAAATGGTTTATAGGAATCTACCAATAACACGGGAACAATCGGACAATTCGCACGGACCGCGCATTTGAATGCCCCCGGCATGAATTCCTTGATCGCATTCCGGTTATGGAAATACCCGCCCTCCGGAAATACAATGTATCGTCTGCCTTTTTTAACTTCTTTTGTCACCTTATGCACTGCCTCGACCTGACTTTTGATATCTGTCTTATCAATCCGGCAGCCGTCGATCAATGTGATAAACTGATCGACAATAATCATCTTCGAACGCTTCGCATCCATCATAACCGTACAAGGTTTCTTATGGGCGTCCATAATTCCAAGCGCATCGTATTTACCCTGATGGTTGGCATATAACACATATCCGCCCTCCGCCGGCAGATTCTCCACGCCAGTCACACTCGTCCGAATCCTGCCATTTCGTTTCATGACATGAATCACACGAAGTGCCACGCGATAACGGTCTGCCTCTGAATAGCGTTCCGTATTTTTCTCTATATAACTTCCCTTCGCCAGATAGTAAATAATATAAGGCAAAGAGATAATAATCACATACCAGAATCGTAGCATTTTCTCTCTCCGTCAAAAAAATAAAAGGATCTTGTCAAAGACCCTTTTATTGTAACACTGAATTGTTAGAAATAGCAAACCTTTTATGTATTTATTCGCTTTGTTTTGACTTATAATATTCATCAAACAGCTTATTTGCCGCATCCAATGTCTTGTTGCTGATATCCGGCAAATCTTTGCCCCATGCAGCAGTTGCCTGTTTAAAGCCTTTTTCCATTGCTTTCTGCATTTCGCGCATCTTGTCCTCATCGTCACCGGCGAGAGCACTTGCAAAATCAAACAATCTCTGCGAGGTCTGCTTTACGCCCCAATATCCATCGTCGGAGATATCTTCCTGTGCCTGTGCTTTTGTTGCTGCATCCACAGTGAAATTTCCGTTTGCAAAGATCTTCCAGATGGAATCGTCTCCGTTTGCAATTCCGTACATACCAGCCTGCTTACCAAGCATCTGGGATACGAGATTTGTGAGACTGTTCTGTCTGCTTTCCTGATCCGCTTTGAGCTGCTTTACCAAAGCTGCGCGGTCTTCCTTGCTCATCTTGTTGATGGAATATGGTGCCTTGGCACTTTCCTGCGCGCTCTTCTCGTAAACCGCATCTTTCTCTGTCTCTGCAGAAGCCTTCTTCTCGGATGTCTCCGCAGCCTTTGCAGTTACACCATAATCAGAAACGGTTTCGCTTGCAGCCTGCATACC
>CAVKUW010000069.1:0-6399 GCA_963659815.1 Butyricicoccaceae bacterium | reverse complement strand
CTTCGGACAGACTATGGTCAGATCGCGGAAGAGCTTGGTGCTATCCGGGAGGAAATTCTGGCAGAGGAGCCGGATGAACGGGCAAGAAAACGAAGATTTGCAGAAATTGTGGAGGCAAAAATGCAGGAACAGAGAATCCGGATTGGAACGAGGGGAAGCAGACTTGCGCAGGTTCAGACGGATATGGTAATCGAACAATTAAAGAAGAATTACCCGGATGTGCAGTTTGAGAAAGTGATTGTGACAACGAAGGGTGACAAGCAGAAAGAGGCGGCAATCAGTTCCTTTGGTGGCAAGGCGGTGTTCGTGGAGGAAATCGAGGAAGCCCTGCTGGATGGTACGATCGATCTGGCGGTACACAGTGCGAAGGATATGCCGAATCCATGCAAGAAGGGACTTGGCATCGCGGGCGTTCTGCCGCGTGCCTGCGTGCAGGATGTGCTGATCTATCGTGCAGATACGGATATTCGGTCGAAGGATGCATTTACCGTGGGAACCGGAAGTCTTCGCAGATGTTGCCAGATCAAAGAGATATATCCACAGGCAGCGTGCATGGAGCTACGCGGAAATGTCACGACGCGTATACAGAAATTGCGGGATGGCTTGTACGATGCGATCATCCTTGCGGCAGCGGGAATCGAGCGGTTAGGCATCGAGAAGGAGCCGGATCTTGTCTATGAATATCTCGATGTGGATGCGATGCTTCCGGCAGCCGGACAGGGGATTATTGCGATGGAAGCGTGCGAGGGGACACTTCCGTATCGTATGGCGCAGATGATCAGTGATGCGGAGACAGAGGGCTGTCTGCATGCTGAGCGTGCGGTTGTCCGTGAGATGGAAGCGGGCTGCCATGAGCCGATCGGTGTATATGCGACATGGAAAAATGAGAAGGAACTTTGTGTGCGCGTGATGAATGCCAGAAGCGGAAGGATCAAGCGGGAGACGCTTGTGCGAGAAAAGGAAGATGCGAATTATCTTGAATAATGGAACGCAGCTTAGAATGGTGACAATGAATAAGGGAGACAGAATATGAAAATAAAATTCGACAACATAACTGCAAAAACTGCAAAATATTGCGCACTTATATTTACAGTGCTTTTGCTTATCGGTCTTTTTTTGGCATTTCTCAAAATCCCCGGTACAGAGGTGTTCTATATCATGGCAGTTTATACAGGCATGCTTGTGGGATTTCCGTGTTATGTTGTATTTCTCGCTGCAAAGCTGTATTTTGCCCGTTTGAAGGCCTATGGTTATGAAATCCCGGAAAACAAAAAAACATATGAGAATAATCTGAACAATCTTCCGAAGACACACGAGGCAGGAAGTTCGCTTTTTGTAAAGCACAGCCGGATTGGTATGTGGATGTATTTCGCATTCTTTGCCCTGTTTCTGGTGGTGGATGTGATGTATCTGATCAAATGGCATTTTATGAAGGACACCTGTCTATTTATGTTCATCGTATGTCTGGTGCTGGATATCGTCTGGCTGATTCTTGCCATGATCCTGCGACGTCAGAGAAATACAGAGAAGTACCGCGATGATGTGGAATGCGACAAAACGCGCAAAGAGCGCTTTAATCTTGAAAATATAATTGTATTTGCAATCTTCTGGGCAATTGTCTGTGCGCTTGTGAGTTATCTGGCGGTGTCAACAACAAAATATATGTATAAGGCGCAGATGGGCGACACCCAAGTGGTTGTGGAAGACTTAAAAATGGCGGATAATACGGTGGAATTGGGAAATTATGAATAAAAAAGAAAAACTTTATCGCGAAATTGAAAAGTTTACAAAATGGGCGGATCAATGTCACCCTGCATGGTCGGAGGAGCGCGATAACGGAGAATGGGAGCTTGGGTATCCGCATTTTGAAGAATTGTGTGGCGCAGCGGAGGTCATTGTAAATGAATATCCATGCAGCGAAGCCGACGAGTCGCTGATCCATGCATTGTTGTTTGTAATAGCCAGAGATAATGAATGTGAGGAACTCGTAGAAGAGAAACTGGCGTTGCACAGTGATTGGTTTGAATTGCTTGCGAAAAAGAGCATTGGATCAGAATACGTGAATGCAGAGTGGCAGTTTGCGAAACATCTTGGAGATTGCGCGGATTGCGATCAGGAACTTATATTTTCATTTATCAAATCGGAGTATGAATATACTTCCAGAATGGCACTTCAGACGATGGCAGAATTAAAGCCGGAATGTGCGGAACGCTATGCACTTGAATTCTGGAATCGTGGGACATATCCGGCAGGTTCCTCAGAAGATGAATATCAAAAAATCATGGCGTTGCATGTATTGGCGAAGTTGAACTCACCGAAATTAGTAGAGTATCTGGAGCGGGCAATGAAGTCGGATTATAAGTGGTTGCGGAAGAATGCAGAGGAGCTATCGGCAAAATAAAATTGAAAATCAAGGTCAATATCATTGAGATATATTGCCGATAGGAGGATGGATGTAGGAGCGAAAATGATTAGCCAGAATAAATTATTAACTTGCGTTTATGAATATATCGCAGAGACGGTTGGATGTACGATTAACCAATTAAAGTCTGACGAAACAATCTTCGTGATGAATCCAGCTAAAAAAGAAAATTATATTAAAATATTGGGGATTGGCGATGCCAATATTATATCATTATCACAAGATGTGTAAGAGCATGTGAAAAAATTGCTTGCAGGGAAAAATCGGGATGAGTTGTTTGAAAGTGAACTGATTTATGGACAAACGTTGCGGTATGTCCCGGATATAAAACAGATGATTCCATTTACCTACCCCCAAGGAATATGCGTTTGAAATATTGGAAAGCTTGGATATAAAAAAACTTCGGGGACTTAAGGTGGTTGATAATTCGTTATTTTTTGATGAAGAAGGAAATACGAACACAGGTATTGTTTTATATGCCGGAAAAGATGGAGAAATCATTGCGGTTGCTGGAGCAGCACGTGAGACAAATGAGATTATGGAAGTTGGGATTGACGTAAAGAAATCATATCGTGGGCAAGGTTTTGCGAAATTACTTGTTCATAATTTATCTGTAGAAATATTGAAACGTAATAAAATTCCGTTTTACAGTGCATCTGTCACGAATCTGGCATCGCAGAGTGTTGCGGTTCGAAGTGGATACAAATTATTATGGACAGATTCCTATGGGGTTCGGTAATAGAATGTAATTTTATTTAAACCTCTTGAACCATATGAGACTCCGAATGCAATTGAGCGACTTTGTGAAGAATTTGAAAAGGCAATTTGCGAAGATAGTGTAGATCCACTTATATTGATTCCTGATTTTATATTAGATTTTTTGTGTATTCACCCATTCAATGACGGTAATGGACGAATGAGTAGATTGTTAACATTGTTGTTTTTGTATAGAAGTGGGTACATGGTTGGTCAATATATAAGTATAGAAAAAGCCATTGCAGATACAAAGGAAATGTATTATGAGGTTTTACAGAAATCTGACCAAAACTGGTATGTAGGAAAGAATGATCCGAAACCATTTATCAAGTATATGCTTGGAATTATATTATCTTGTTATCGAGAATTTGAATCCAGAATTATACTGACGTCTAAGACAGGTAAAAAAAGTAATGCGTATGACATAGTAAAAGCATATACGGAAAAAACGATAAGTAAGTTTTCTAAGCAGGATGCGCTAGTATCGTGTCCAAGTCTTGGAAGCTCGTCAGTAGAATCTGCATTAAAAAAACTTGTAGAGGAAGGCGCAATTATTAGGACAGGTGCGGGGCATAAAACAATGTATATGAAAAATGTATAGATTATTAAGCTATCTCCTAAAAACATATTAAAATTGGAAGATAAAACGGTAACTTGGGAGGAGTACATGAGCAGTTTGTATGTACATTATCCAATAGCAATGTGGATAATCGACGGAGTTCTCTGGACGATTGGTTTGTTGTGCTGGATCGCGACTTATATTGGGGCACCGCTGGATGGGAGAAAACAATGAGATTAAAAGGTGAAGCACAAAAATTCCCGGGGATGTATATTTTTGATTTGATCATGCGGCGCACATTTGGACGAAGCGTGAAGCTGGAATCCTATTATGGTCCGGTACAGATGTGCGTGTTCGGACTAGAATATGAATACAAACCGAAGAATTATAAGTTCAAAGTCGAATGTGAGAGAGGCGCAATCCAGATTGAAATATACAATGAGGACGGATTGATATTCTGTCCGTGGTTTATATATCCAGAGACGCGCCGTGTCCATTATATAGATAAGGGCGGCGACATGGAGGAGCTGGTGCAATCGACTTATCGTGCGATTCAGAACGAAGAAATCATTTTCATGAATCAGGAAGAATGGGCGGATATGTGCAGAAAAATTGAATTTGATTAACGGATGTTATGGAGGGGTTCAGGTTGAAACTGTATGAAGTGCAGGCGAGGACGCCGCGGTTATTGGACAATCTATTGGCGATATGGGAAGCGTCGGTTCGGGCGACGCACCGGTTTCTCTCAGATGTGGAAGTAAGACAGATTAAGGAATATGTTCCACAGGCAATGCAGGGTGTTGCGCATCTGATCGTAGCTGAAAATGAAACAAGCCAGATCGTGGCATTTATGGGCGTGGAAAATGAAGAAATTAACGAAGGAAGAGAAACATAAGCAGTGTGTGAAAGAGATCAGAGCCACACTGATCGTTGTCGGAATCTGCTTTTTGTGGCATGTGCTGACGGCGTTCTTGCTGAACTCGGTGGATTGGACGTTGTTCCATATGCCAGCGTGGTTTGTGGTTTCTGTGTTAGGGACAGTCGTGATTGCAATCATCGGGGTATTCTGGTTGCTCAGATTTGTG
The DNA here is from genome assembly GCA_963659815.1 of Butyricicoccaceae bacterium. Taxonomy (GTDB): domain Bacteria; phylum Bacillota; class Clostridia; order Lachnospirales; family Lachnospiraceae; genus Coprococcus_C. The sequence continues at coordinate 1,577 of CAVKUW010000069.1, read as the reverse complement.
TTTGTAGATTTTTCGTATGAGGAGGATGCAGAGGATGAGTAGTAATCAGATTATCATTTTATCCGTGTTTCTCGGATATCTTTTATTCAATGTTGTAGTGAGCTTTGCGTACAGCAAAAAAGCAGAGAAAAGTTTGCATACATCTGCGGAAAACAAGTATTTTATCGGCGGAAGAAATATGAATGGCATCGTGCTTGCGATGACGATTATGGCGACATATACATCTGCCAGCTCCTTTATTTTCGGACCGGGTGCGGCTGGACTTACCTATGGATATGCGCAGGCGTAGATCGCCGCAATTCAGGTGCCGGTTACATTTCTGGTGCTTGGTGTGCTTGGAAATAAACTGGCGCTCGTATCACGTAGAGTCGGTGCAGTTACAGTTGTCGGCTATTTCAAGGCGCGATACAAAAGCGATGCGCTTGTGATATTTACAAGCCTTGGACTCATTGCATTTTTCATTGCACAGATGATCAGTCAGTTCACAGGTGGCGCGACGCTGATCGCATCCATAACAGGACTTGATCATGTGACATCGCTGTTGATTTTCGGAACGGTCGTGATCCTGTATACGGCGATCGGCGGATTCAGCGCAGTTGTGATGGTTCTGACAATCGATCCGCCGGATAGTATATTCCTGCTGAATATGTTTGCGTTTGGTGATTTGGAATGTACCTTCTTCTGACCGCTTGTCGGTGGTTTGTTCTGGAAAAAGGGAACGAAGCAGGCGGCAGTATGCAGCAGTATCGGCGCGGTTGCGACTTACATTTTCGCCACATACAACATCCATGTCGGAGGAATCAACGCCGTTGTATGGGGACTCCTTGTTGGTGCCGTCCTGTATTTTGTGATTGGGCGATTACCGGACGAAAAGGACCGGATGCGGATATTCTGGATAAGTGTTTTTAGGAAGTTATGATTTTGGGAAAAACGATTATATAGATCTGAAAAATGGGGTGTATAACTGAATGATGCGTATGAGTGGTAGATTGTAAAAAGCGGACATTGGGGATACAAAAGTAGACATTGGAGAGAAAAAAGCGGACATTGAAGCTACAAAAGTAGTCAAGCAGGGACGTAGCTTCTGTCACAAGGAGCGTCCCTGTGTCTTATGATAGAGATGAGCAAAACGCATTGATTTAATATTGGATTTGACAATTAGCTTCTGCAAAGTGAGAAAAGAAAAATCAGGGCATAGCAAAGCTAACGTAAGTCCAAAACCTACGCAAATGAGGAGTATGAATGGCTGTCTTTTATGCGATCCGCTTTACGGCTTTAAGCTTACGGTAGGATTGACCTATACCACTGGTGACTGTTGCGACAGCAACCGCGATGCATCTTGCCGTTGTAAAAATTTTTGTGATGGCAGGGACAATCAGCATTTTTGCTTGATTTTAGCGGGCAACAGAATTTTTGGCGGGTACGTCCATTATCAGAAAATTTACCATCTTTCCACATGGCAAGTCCAGCTTCTGGGAGATGAATTCGTTGGGATAGAATTTAAAAATTTGAATCAAGAAGAAATGATAGAAATTAAGGATTCGAAATGTTTACTATAAAATATTGTTTTTAAATTA
>CAVKUW010000068.1:0-4857 GCA_963659815.1 Butyricicoccaceae bacterium | reverse complement strand
GGCTAAAATAATACCCTTCATAAGTTTTCTCTCTTTCTGTTAGATTACTATTTCTCAATAATATTTTATCTTCAGATTATTTGTATCCTTGTGATAATACTTATTTATATTGTACATATCTGCTTCTCACTATCTTAATCAGGTTATATACTTTCCTTCATCTCCGCAAGTTTCTTCTCCGCATCTGCAAGACTCTTCTCATTCACGCCGAAATAATACTTGATCTTCGGCTCTGTACCAGATGGACGAACTGCCATCCACGCATTATTCTCAAGCTCATAGTAAAGCACATTTGACTTCGGAAGTCCTGTTGCTGTAACCTCGCCTGTTGCAAGCTCTGTCCGTGTATCTACAGAATAATCACGTACGGCCACGACTGGAATTCCAGCAACCTCAGTCAGAGGATTTGCGCGAAGATTATCCATAATTGCCTGAATCTGCTTTGCTCCATCTACGCCCTTTAATGTTACAGACTTTGCATCCTCGAAATAATATCCATACTTCTGATACATCTCGATCATCGCATCGCACAATGTCTCGCCACGATCCCGATAATACGCTGCCACTTCACAGAGCATAACAACTGCTCCACATGCATCCTTATCTCTTGTATAATCGCCGACCAGACATCCGAAACTCTCTTCCATACCATACACATATTTATAGGTATGCTGCTCTTCGAAGAACTTGATCTGCTCTCCAATATATTTGAAACCTGTTAATGTCTCGATAAATTTCAGGTTATAGGCATCTGCAATCGCCTTCGGCAGATTGGACGATACGATCGTGCTGCAGATCGCGCCATTCTCTGGCAATGTACCACACGCCTTTCTCTCCCGACATACATATTCTCCCATCAATGCACCTGTCATATTTGCATTGAAACGTACATACGGGTAATCCGGTGTATCCGCAAGCTTCGATCCCTCGAATGCCTTATTCACATCCTTCACATAGATTCCAAGGCGGTCTGCGTCTGGATCTGTCGCAAGCACAATATCCGCATCCACCTTCTTTGCGAGTGCCAAAGCCATTGCGAATCCATCCGGGTTCTCCGGATTCGGAGACTTAACCGTTGGGAAATCACCATCCGGTTTTTCCTGTTCCGGAACCACATAGACATGTGTGAATGCAAGTCGCTTTAATACCTCCTGAACCGGTACATTTCCCGTACCATGCAACGGTGTATAGACAATCTTCATCTCATCTGCGACCTTCGGAATTACATCTGAATGAATTACCTGGTTGACAAGCTCTACATAATAATCTTCATCTACAGATGCAGGAACCATGTTATAAAGTCCTGCTTCAATAGCTGCATCATACTCCATAGAGAGCACCTGATCATAGCCCTCTACCTTCGCTACATGCGCCAGAATATTCTTATCATGTGGAGGTGTGATCTGTGCACCATCCTCCCAATACACCTTATATCCATTGTATTCCGGTGGATTGTGACTGGCTGTAATTACAACGCCTGCCACGCAGCCAAGCTTTCTTACTGCATAGGAAAGCTCCGGTGTCGGGCGAAGCGAATCGAAGATATAGGTCTTGATTCCATTCGCATTCAGGCAAAGCGCAGTTGCTCTGGAGAATTCCGGTGACATCCGTCTCGAATCAAATGCAATTACCACACCCTGATTCTTTGCCTTCTCACCAAGTTCACCGATATAGTTTGCAAGTCCCTGTGTTGCCTTCGTTACCGTATAGATATTCATGCGGTTTGTACCCGCGCCAATTACACCACGAAGTCCTCCGGTTCCAAACTTCAGATCTCTGTAGAACCGATCCTCGATTTCCTTCTCATCGCCTGCAATCGCACGCAACTCTTCCTTCGTCTTCTCATCAAAATATGGGGCATCAAGCCAAAACTGATATTTCTCCTGATATGTCATGTTCATCCTCCTTACATCTGTTCTATGCAAACATCGCCTTAATTGTGGCACCTAATGCTTTCGTCTTCTCAATCGAATCCTCTACACTCGTTCCCTTCACGCCTAGATAAAACTTGATCTTCGGCTCCGTACCGGATGGGCGAACCAGGAACCATGTATCATCCTCTAATTCATAATAGATCATATTCGACTTCGGCAGATCTCCCGCGGTCTGCTCTCCTGTTTCTGTATTCAAAACCGTATTCAGCTTGTAATCACGAATTGACTTCACCTTATATCCGCCGATCTCGTCCAACGGATTATCACGCAGACTCTGGATCATCGACTGAATCTTCTCTGCTCCGGATTTGCCCTCTAATGTCATTGTCTCAATATTCTCACGGTAATATCCATACTTTTCGAACAGAACCTTCATCTGATCCCAAAGCGTCATACCCTTGTCTTTGTAATAAGCTGCCGCTTCTGCAAGCAACATTACCGTTCCTACAGCGTCCTTGTCCCTCGCATAGGTTCCAGGCAGACAACCATAGCTTTCCTCAAGACCAAATACATATGTGTGGGAACCAGTCTGTTCATAATCACGAATCTTCCCAGCGATATACTTGAATCCAATCAGGTTATTATCATCACAGAATACACCATATTCCTTACAGATATTCCGGATCATCGAAGTAATAACAACCGTCGATGTCACTGCCGCATTCTCTGGCAATGTTCCCTTCTCCTGTAACTGGCTGAGCACGTACTCGCAGAGCAATGCTCCAGACATATTTCCTGTAAATTCTTTGTATTCTCCCGACTCCGAATCAAGCGCATAGATTCCCAGACGATCGCCATCCGGATCCGTTGCCATCACAAGCTCCGCGCCAACCTTCTTCGCCAATGCAAGACCAAGTGCAAACGCTTCCTTCGCCTCCGGATTCGGTGCCTTCACTGTTGGGAAATTGCCATCCGGCTTCTCCTGTTCCGGAACTACATATACATTCTTAAATCCAAGCTCTGACAACACCCGCGTCACAGGAACAAGACCTGTACCATGCAGCGGTGTATATACGATCTTCAGATCACTTGCTTTATCGATCAGATCCTGCCGCATAACCAGCTTATGAAGCTCCGCAATATATGCATCATCGACTTCCTTATCAATCAGATGCAGCAGGTCTTTCGCAATGGCGTCCTCCTTCGACATCTTCTTCACTTCTGACAAATCGGCAATCGCATTTACCTTCGCGATGATCTCCTTATCAACCGGAGATACGATCTGCGCGCCATCCTCCCAATACACTTTGTATCCATTATACTTTGCCGGATTATGACTTGCTGTGATATTAATACCTGATATGCACTTCAGGTAACGAACAGCATACGAAAGCTCCGGTGTCGGGCGAAGTGATGTGAAAAGATACGCCGGAATACCATTTGCACACAGGCACAATGCTGTCGCCATCGCAAATTCCGGCGACATGTTACGACTGTCATATGAGATTGCCACACCACGGCTGGCAAAGCCCTTCTCACATATATAGTTCGCAAGTCCCTGTGTCACCATTGTCACGGTATAAATATTCATACGGTTTGTGCCTGCGCCAATTACACCACGCAGTCCACCTGTACCGAACTCCAAGCTTCTATAGAAACGATCCTCAATCTCTGGCTCATCCCCTGTGATCGCACGCAACTCCGCTTTCGTCGCATCATCAATCACCGGCGAATCAAGCCACTGATCATACAAATTCTGAATTGTTTTATCCATTTTCGCATTCCTCCTGTAATGTAGCCTTCGAAAGTAAACATTATCTATGTAATTTTACCATTTCCATTCCGTTTATGCAATAAATAAGGGACGGATATGTACGAAATATCCATCCCATTTTTCTCATATCAGGTTCATCGCCCCAACAATTCCCTGTTCACCCTGTAATCCCGCCGGCACTATATAATTCTCCGGGTCACATACCCTCGGACTTTCAATATACCCGTTCAACAATTCCGCATAATACTTGCGAATCATCGGAAACAGAAATTCATTCTCCATTACACCACCGCCGAGCACCACGCGTTCCACAGACAACACCATCGTATAATCCACGATTGCCTGTGCAAGATAATATGCCTCCAAATCCCATATCTCCGAATCTGAAGGAATTGATTTCCCCTTCATGCCGGTTCTCTGCGTCAACATCGGTCCCGACGCCAGTCCCTCCAGACAATTCTCATGGCAACGGCACACCGACGGAACTGTGTCATCCTGTCTTCGTTGCAGTAATACATGTCCCATCTCCGGATGCACCATACCATGCAGCGGCTTTCCATCCATCAGGAACCCTCCTCCAATGCCTGTGCCAACCGTGATATACAGGCAGGAAGATAGCCCCTGCAGATTGCCATACAGATATTCTCCAAGCGCAGCCGCATTCACATCAGTGTCCACGACAACCGGACATCGCAAAGCGTCCGAAAACGTCTGATAGAAATTAAACCCTTCCCACAACTTCTTCGGAGATTTCAGAATCTTTCCATAGGCAGAAGATTTCCTGTCCACGCACACCGGTCCAAAGGTTCCTATTCCAAGCGACGCAACCGGGTATCTCCTGAAATATTCTATCATCTTCGGCACTGATACATCTGCCGTATCGGTCGGTATCGTCACTTTGTCTATTATATTCTTGTTTTCATCGCCGATCGCACATACCATCTTCGTGCCACCGGCCTCTAATGCTGCATAATACATATGTGGTTTCCTCTTAATTTTAACATCAGTGTGCTTCATTATATCTTCAAAATTTCCACAAGATAATGTTGATCCACATTATGCGCACCATTTCTATGCCGGTATTCTATTATTGCATCTATTAGTTTTTGAATATCTGTCCCATAATACTCTTCGTAAAACTTTGTATCGTTCTTATATCTCTTCTTATTATACGAAATATTATTCATTGCGAATTTCTTAGGATGTATT
>CAVKUW010000067.1:0-15750 GCA_963659815.1 Butyricicoccaceae bacterium | reverse complement strand
GAATCTATGTGAAGCAGTATTATGCAATCCTGTATTGTTTCCTGTTTACGATTGCCACGAATGTTGTATATGAGGTTCTGGATCTGGAATTTGATTATTCTGTGTTGTTCTATGGAATTATTGCGGCGTCTATCTATTACTTTACATTCCAGTATGTGCCGAAGGGACTGGTGGAGAAAACACTTGTTATGGCGGTGCAGAATTTCTCGGACGGTGTTGTCTGCATGGATATCAACGGTCGGTGTATCTATGTCAACGAGTATGCAAAACAGGTATTCCACGTCGATAAGGATATTCGCGAGATCGAGAAATATTACCAAACATGGGTCGGTGACCGCAAGCCGGAAGAGATTGAGGAATGCAGTTGGAGTGGTGAGACAGAAATTGGTGGAGAACAGCGCTATTTTGTGGTTCGGTATCGTGGAATTTGGGATGAAGATAACCAGTTCATCGGATGCTATTATGTGTTACACGATGAGACAGAACACCAGAAGCGATTGGAGGAGGAACGGTATCGAAGCAATTATGATTCCCTGACGGGCTTGTTCAACCGCGAACATTTCTACGAGGTAGTGGAACAGCAGATCATAGCAAATCCAAATGTCAAGTATAGCATTCTGTGTGCAGACATTCAGAATTTTAAAATCATTAACGATGTGTTTGGAATTGAGCGTGGTGATGCGGTGTTACGGTCGCTGGCAAATATGTTCCGAAATCTGGCGACGGGCGATACAGTACTGGCAAGACTTTCGGCGGATCGGTTTGCAGTCTGTGTGCGCGACGAGAAGCTCAATCATGAGCGGTATCTGGAGGAACTCGATCTGATCAGCCGTATAGGAGATAATAACTCCTACCATGCGCGTATTTACACTGGAATTTGTCCAATCCGGAATATTAAGACTCCGGTATCCGTCTATTGTGACCGGGCGTTTCTGGCGATTGAGTCGATCAAGGGGGATTACCAGCAGTCGATTGCCTACTACGATGATGAACTGCGGAAACAGATGCTGGATGGACAGCATATGGTGAACGATTTCCGGGCTGCAATCGCAAAACAGGAGTTTCGGTTGTATTTACAGCCACAGGTGGATGAGCAGGGAACGATGCTTGGTGCGGAGGCTCTGGTACGCTGGTTTCGTCCAGTGCATGGCATGATGCTGCCGGAGGAGTTTGTGGAGGTGTTTGAGAAATCCGGTCTGATCAGTGCGATGGATCAGTATGTATGGGAACTGGCCTGTAAGGAGCTGCAGCGCTGGAAGGAACAAGGAAAAGAACAGTATTACATATCGGTCAATGTATCACCGAAGGATTTTTATTTTTTAGATATTTATACAACTCTGACAACTCTGGTGGAATGTTATGAGATCGATCCGGATAAGCTGCATCTGGAGATTACAGAAACGTCCGTCATGAAAGATGCGAATAAACATCTGGCGTTGATCGATGAGCTTCGGACATATGGGTTCCGTGTGGTGATGGATGATTTTGGACGTGGATACTCGTCATTGAATATGCTGCAGGACATGAATCTGGATGCAATCAAGATTGATATGGAATTCCTGCGGAGAAATGAAGATCCGGAGCGTAGCCGGATGATTCTGGAAATGGTGCTGAATCTGGCAAAGGAGCTGGATATCCATGTAGTGACAGAGGGCGTCGAACAAAAAGACCAGCTTCAGTATATGCAGGAGCTTGGATGTACATTGTTCCAGGGCTACTATTTTGCAAAACCGATGCCGGTCAATCAGTTCGAGAAAACTTATTTTTAACTTAAGCGAGCAGGGTTTCCCATGTCTCGTAAAGTGCGGAGAGCGTTTCTTCCAGCTCTTCGCGCTTTTTTGATAGCTCGCCGAGTTTGGCAGAGTTTGTTGCGTATTCAGGATTTAAGAATTCCTCGTCAATCTGCGCAATCGCTGTCTCTGTTTCTTCAATCTTTTGTTCTGTTTTTTTGATATCGTTTTCTTTCTTACGAAGTCGTGCCTGTTCTTCCTTCTGCTTTTTGTAATCATCTTTGCCAGAAGGTGCGGTGGATGGTGTTGTCACAGCGCCTGCGGAAGTATCCGACTGTTTCGGTGCGGCAGACTCATACACCTGATCCTTGTGGCTTTCGTAGTAATCATAATTTCCGATAAAGCTGTAAAGCTGTTCGTCCTTTAATTCCAAGATCCGGGTTGCAATCCGGTTGATGAAATAACGGTCGTGGCTGACAACAAATACCGTTCCGGTATAGCTACGGATCGCATCCTCCAAGATACCCTTGGACTGGATATCCAGATGGTTTGTCGGCTCATCTAGGATTAAGAAATTGGCAGGGGAGAGCATGAGCTTGGCAAGGGACACACGTCCACGCTCGCCGCCGCTTAGATCCTCGATCTTCTTAAATACGTCGTCCCCGGTAAATAAAAAGGCTGCCAGTACATTTCGGATTTTTGTGTTGGTCAGATCCGGGTAGGCATCGCTGATCTCCTCGAAGATCGTCTTATGCAGGGAGAGTACCTGATGCTCCTGGTCGTAATAGCCGATATGGACGCGCGAGCCAAGGGCAATCGTTCCGGCATCCTTTGGTACGAGGTGATTTACCATCTTTAAGATTGTGGTCTTTCCAGTTCCGTTTCCACCAATCAGGGCGACCTTTTCGCCGCGCTTGATATCAAAATCAAGATCTTGGAACAGACAGTTTGTGCCGAAGGATTTCGCCAGATGCGTGACGGTTAAGACGTCATTTCCGCTTTCCACAGATGGCTCTAAGGTAAGCCGCATCTCGGAGGCAACCTCAGTCGGCTTGTCTAAGACTTCGATCTTATCTAACATCTTTTCACGGCTTTCCGCACGTTTGATGGACTTCTCACGGTTAAATTGTTTGAGTTTCGTGATGACAGCTTCCTGATGCTTGATTTCCTGCTGCTGGTTTAAGTAGGCCTTCATCATATTGGCGCGGATCTCTGCGCGCTTGGATGCAAAGTAGGTGTAGTTTCCGTGGTAGACGGTTGCCTTTTTGTTGTCGATTTCTACGATCTGCGTCGCGATCCGGTCAATGAAATAACGGTCATGGCTGACCACGATCACACTGCCCGGATAAGAGGACAGGAAAGACTCGAGCCATGAAATACTTGGCATGTCCAGATGGTTTGTCGGCTCATCGAGGATGATGATGTCCGGGCGTGTCAGAAGCAGACGTCCCAGTGCGATTCGCATCTTCTGACCACCGGATAATGTATTGATATGACGGTCATAGTCCTCCGGTCCAAATCCAAGTCCTTTTAAAACGCCTGTGATCTCACTCTCATAGGAATACCCATTGTCACGGTCGTATTTGCTGCTTAGACGGTTGTAGGTCTCTAAGATCTTCTCTAATTCTTCACCCTCTGCATGCTTCATATCCTGCTCTAAGCGGCGGATATTCGCCTCTAAATCAAGGATGTACTGTTTGGTTGCAAGCATTTCGCCATAGATCGTGTTGTCAAAGGAGATATCCTGATGCTGGGACAGATATCCAATCGTGGTATCCTTGGCAATCACGACCTGTCCGCTGTCGGCGGATTCTTCGCCCATGATAATCTTCAGGAGCGTCGTTTTTCCAGAGCCGTTGATACCGACAATGGCGATCTTTTCTTTCTCATTGACATGGAAGTTGATATCCTTCAAAACTTCCTTCGTGCCGAATGCTTTTGATATATTCTGGCATGCTAACAGCATGATAAATTCCTCCTGCGTGTTTCAAACAAATTCTACCAGAGCATTTTATCAAAAAGCGGGAGGACTTTCAATCATACATTGAAATAAGCACGAAAAAATGGTATACTAAAATATAATTATGCGAACAAATGTTTTGAGAATTTCCATGAAAAAGGAAGTGAAGGTTTTGTTATTTGGAAAAACGAGTCAGGCGAAAAAAGAGATAGAAGCACTGTTTCATGAAGTGCAGATCAATCTGGAGAACAACTACAAGGATCTGGCGATTTCTGCGCGGAAGCAGGCGGAAGTAAAGCTGGCTGAATATCAGGCAGCCGGGGAGTTAAAGGAAAAGGAATATAAGAAATTAAAAGAGCAGCTCGACGAATATACAAAACGAATGGAAGGATATCATCATTGATATGCAGCAGGGAATTGGTAGAAAAATAGTGGTTGCAATCGGTATGCTTGTAGTTGCAGGACTTTTGATCGTATTGTACCAGTGGGGGAATACACGGGAGGATACATCAAAGGACAGCCAGCTTGCAGATGGACAGACGACGTACAGCTTCGCGATGGGAACATCGGTGTCGGTCAGTCTGTATGGGACACAGGATACGGAGTATGCGAAGATTGAACAGGCAATCAAAGACTTAGATGAGCAGGAGATATCATGGCGGCAGGAGGGCAGTGCCTTATATAAGTTGAACCACACATACACAGCGGGAGAAGCGGCAGAGGTTTCGGATACCTTGTATCTGGCGCTGACGCAGGCGTATAACATATGCCGGGACAGCCAGGGCGCACTGGATATTACGATCCGCCCACTGGCGAATCTCTGGAATATCGAGTCGGCGACGGAGGAAGATTTCCGGGTTCCAACTGACACAGAGATTAAGACTGTGCTTGAAAAAACCGGTTATGAGGCAGTGACGATTGGTGAATCGCAGACGGTGACAATCGACAAGTCCGATATGGTGTTAGATCTTGGTGCGGTTGGCAAGGGATTCGCACTGGATATTGCAGAACAGATATTAAAAGAAGATGCAGTAAGCGGCGGAACGATCAGTGTCGGCGGAAGCGTGCTTGTGTATGGTGCAAAAAAGGACGGCAGTTCATTTCGGGTAGGCATCCGTGATCCGCAGGGTGACGCCGAGGATATGATCGGATATCTGGAATTTGCTTCGAACAGTAACACCTGTGTATCTACCTCCGGTGATTATGAAAAGTTTATCGAGAAGGATGGTACACGGTATCATCATATTTTAGATCGTACAACCGGATATCCTGCGGAGTCAGGACTTGCTTCGGTGACGGTCGTATGCCAAAATGGCTTGTACAGCGATGCATTGTCGACGGCATGCTATGTGCTTGGCTATGAGAAGTCTTTGCCGTTGTTGCAGAAGTACAAGGCAGAGGCAGTATTTATTGACAAAGAAAATCAGGTGACTGTGACGGATGGACTGAAAGAACAGTATCATGCGGCACAGGCTGCACAGAAATAAAATAGAAGGCGAAAAGAGATGTTAAAAATGAAGTGGCTGGAACATTTAAAGACGATTACCGCACATAAGATCATGGTGATGCGGCATTGCTTTGCGGTTGGATTGTATAAGCAGGGACTGTTGCACGACCTGTCCAAATATTCATGGACGGAGTTTTCGATGGGCGCGAAATACTATCAGGGAAACCGTAGCCCGAACGATGCAGAGCGTGAGGACAAGGGATACACCTCTTCGTGGCTGCACCACAAAGGAAGAAATAAACACCATCTGGAGTACTGGGTGGATTACAATGTTGACAGAAGCGATACGGAACATTTGCTGGTTGGCTGCAAGATGCCAAAAGAATATGTGATTGAGATGTTCTGTGACCGTGTGGCAGCCTGCAAGATTTACAACAAGGAAAATTATTATGAGAAGCAGCCACTCGATTATTATATGAATGGCAGATCGAGACGTCTGCTGCATCCGGATTCCGCGAAGCTTCTGGAGATGTATCTGAATATGCTTGCGAGAAAGGGCGAGGCTTATACTTTCCGCTATATTCATAATTATGAGGTGATTCCGCTGCGTCGGAAGAAGCTTGCGAAGTATCTGCCATTTTTGAAATATTTGTTTCCGTATGGAGAAGATTACTAGGAGATAAGATGAAATTTACACATTTACATGTGCATACGCAGTACAGTCTGTTGGACGGCTCGGCAAAGATCAAGGAGCTGGTTCCGCGTGCGAAAGAACTTGGCATGGATGCGCTGGCAATCACAGACCACGGTGCGATGTATGGCGTGATCGAATTTTATAAGACATGTAAGGCAAATGGAATCAAGCCGATCATCGGCTGTGAGGTGTATGTGGCACCGGGTTCCCGGTTTGACCGTGAGGTGGTAAAGGGAGAAAACCGGTATTACCATCTGGTTCTGCTTGCAAAAAACAACGAGGGATACCACAACCTCTGTAAGATCGTGACACGTGGCTACACGGAGGGCTATTATTATAAACCGCGTGTGGACATGGAGGTGCTGGAGAAATACCATGAGGGTATCATTGCACTTTCGGCATGTCTGGCTGGTGAGGTTGCGACTGACTTGCGTCAGGAACAGTATGAGAAAGCAAAAGAAGCAGCACTGCGTCATCTGAAGATCTTTGGCGAGGGCAATTATTATCTGGAGATGCAGGATCATGGCATCCCGGATCAGCGTACCGTCAATATGGGCGTGATGCGGTTGTCCAAAGAAACCGGCATCCCGATGGTTGTCACGAACGATTCCCATTATATCAACAAAGAGGACTGGGAGGCGCATGATATTCTGCTCTGTATCCAGACGGGAAAGACGGTCAATGACGAAGATCGTATGCGCTATGAGGAAGGACAGTTCTATCTGAAATCCCCGGAGGAGATGGAGGTGCTGTTCCCATATGCAAAGGAAGCACTGGAGAATACGAACAAGATCGCAGATATGTGTAATGTCGAGATCGTGTTTGGTGAGCGGAAGCTTCCAAAATACGATGTGCCGGAGGGCTATGATTCCTTCTCGTATCTGACGATGCTCTGTGAGGAGGGTGCGAAAAAGCGGTATCCTGAGGTCACAGATGAGGTAAAGAACCGTCTGCATTATGAGCTTGACATGATTAAACAGATGGGATTTGTCGATTATTTCCTGATCGTGTGGGATTTTGTCAATTACGCGAAAAGTCATGATATTCCGGTTGGCCCGGGCAGAGGCTCTGCCGCCGGATCAATCGTATCTTATTGTCTGTATATTACGGATATCGAGCCGCTTAGGTACGATCTGCTGTTTGAACGATTCCTGAATCCGGAACGTGTATCGATGCCAGATATTGATATTGATTTCTGTGTCAACCGAAGACAGGAAGTCATTGATTACGTCGTACAGAAATACGGCAAGGAGAAGGTTGTCCAGATTGTCACTTTCGGTACGATGGCAGCAAAGATGTGTGTGCGCGACGTCGGTCGTGCGATGGCACTTCCATATAGTCTGTGTGATAAGGTTGCAAAGGCAATTCCGAACAAGGTTCCGGGCGTAAAGGATGTCACTCTTCCGGTGGCTTTGAAGGTAAGTCCAGACCTGAAGGAAATGTATGAGAATGAACCGGATGTAACAAAGCTGCTTGACATGGCAATGAAGCTCGAAGGTCTGCAACGGCATACGGGTGTGCATCCCGCAGGCGTTATCATCGGTCAGAAGCCAATCGAGGAATATGTACCGCTCGCACGGAGCGTGGATGGTGGTATTGTCTGCCAGTATGAGAAAGACCCGGTGGAAGAACTGGGACTTTTGAAGATGGACTTTCTGGCACTGCGGAATCTGACTGTCATCAAGGATGCGTTAGACCGGATTGAAGAAAATCATGATGTGAAGCTCAATATGTCGGAACTGGATATGAGCGATCCGGCAGTCTATGAGCTGTTATCAGAAGGAAAGACCGATGGTGTGTTCCAGTTGGAAAGTGCCGGTATGAAGTCTTTCATGAAGCAGTTGAAGCCGAAGAATCTGGATGAGATTATTGCCGGAATCTCGCTGTATCGTCCGGGACCGATGGATTTTATTCCGAAGTACTTAGCGAACCGTGAGCATCCAGAGAGTATCGTCTATGATACACCGAAGCTGGAGAAGATCCTGAAATCAACATACGGATGTATGGTATATCAGGAGCAGGTTATGCAGATCGTAATGGAGCTTGCCGGATATTCGATGGGACGTTCGGATCTAGTGCGCCGTGCGATGGCGAAGAAAAAAGCGGACGTCATGGACAAAGAGCGGCAGTATTTTGTATATGGTAACGAGGAGTTAAACGTGCCGGGCTGTGTCAAAAACGGCATCCCGGAATCTGTCGCCAATAAAATCTTCGACGATATGGTCGATTTTGCAAACTATGCATTTAACAAGTCGCATGCGGCAGTGTATGCGGTGGTCGCATATCAGACCGCATATTTAAAGATCTATTATCCGGTTGAATACATGGCAGCGCTGATCTCGTCTGTCCGTGAAAATACGGAGAAGATGAGCAGTTATATCCAGACGTGTAAATCGCTTGGCATCAAAATCCTGCCGCCGGATATCAACAAAGGAAGCGGAGATTTCCTTGTCGATGGAAATGCGATCCGGTTTGGCTTGTCAGGATTAAGAAGTATCGGAGACGGTGTGACAGAGGTCGTGCATCAGGAGGTTGTTGCGAACGGTCCATTTACAAGCTTAGAGGATTTCTGTACGAGACTTTCTGGGAAGGAAGCAAACAAGCGGACGATCGAGAGCTTTATTTTGGCAGGTGCGTTTGACAGTTTCGGCTATAACCGCCATCAGATGATGATGGTTTATCCAGCTGTTTTAGAGCAGACGGCGAAAGAAAAGAAAAATGCCATGAGTGGACAGATGTCGCTGATGGATTTTCTTGGAGAGGAAGAAAAGACGGAATTTCAGGTGCGCTATCCGGATGTGGAGGAATACCCGAAGGATGAGCTGCTTGCAAAGGAAAAGGAGATTCTGGGTATCTATGTCAGTGGACATCCGCTGGAGGATGATCTGGATATTATAGAAGAGTACACAACCGCGAAGTCGACGGCATTTCTGGCAGATACTGAAGAGGACGAGAATGCCGGAACGGAGATGGAGTTCGAAGAACGGGAACGTGTCGTGGATAAATCCAGCTACACGATCGGCGGTCTGCTCACGGAGATTACGAAGAAGACAACACGAAATGGCGATGAGATGGCATTCCTTACTGTGGAGGATCTGTATGGTTCGGTTGAGGTTGTCGTGTTCGCCAGAGATTACCGGCAGAATAAAGACCGGTTTGTGAAGGATGCGAAGGTGCTGATCAAAGGAAATGCATCGGTCGATGAGCGGGGCGGCAAGCTGCTCTTCTCAAAGATGACAACCTTTGATGAGATACGGCAGGAACGTATAGCAGCCGGTAAGGAACTGTGGTTGCGCTTTACAGAATTAGAGACCTATATGAAGCAGGAGCAGGCACTCTATGCGACGCTCCGGCAGTATCCGGGCCGGGTGGTCGTGAAGGTACTGATCAAACCAGCCGGAGAAGGACAGGAGCAAAATATCAAGCTCAAGCAGCTCCCGGATTTATACCGGGTCGATGCCAGCGAGGATTTGGTAGAAAAATTGAAGCAGATCTATGGAGAGGCGAATGTCATTCTTTTAGATAAGAAAGGAAACGGAGAAAAATCGTGATAACGTCAGCATCAAATGACAAAATCAAAGAAATAAAAAAGCTGATCAAATCCGCCAGTCGGCGTAAAGAGACCGGACTTTATATTGTGGAGGGCATCCGCATGGTGCGGGAGATTCCGGCAGATGCGGTCAAGACGCTTTATGTGGCGGAAAGCATGACAGACAAATTCGCAGATATCTGCAACCAGATACCGGCAGACGTGGAAATTGTCCGGGATTCGGTTTTCCAGAGTATGTCGGATACGAACACGCCGCAGGGAATTCTGGCGGAGGTATATCGGACAGCAAGAACGGAGGATGATTTATTTGCAGGTGATGTGGCACCGTTTCTTCTGATTATCGAACGACTGCAGGACCCGGGAAATCTTGGTACCATTATACGAACCGCAGAGGGTGCTGGGGTGACGGGTATTATCCTGAGTGCAGATACGGTCGACATCTACAACCCAAAGGTGATCCGTTCTACGATGGGATCGATCTTCCGGATGCCAATTGTCGTAGCCGAGGATCTGGCAGCGACGATCAATCGCGTGAAAACACGTGGAATCCCGGTTTATGGGGCGCATCTGGATGGGGAAACCTTCTATGAGAAGGATTTTACCGGTGGCTGTGCATTTCTGATCGGAAACGAAGGAAATGGTCTGTCCGATGAAATCAGCGCAAAAGCGGATGATCTGATCCGGATTCCGATGTGCGGACAGGTGGAGTCGTTAAATGCAGCGATTTCGACCGCGGTGATCGCATACGAGGTATTGCGACAGCGAAGCACAGGAAAAAAATGAAAAAGTTTGGAATATTACAATATAGGCACGCATATATTGTAAATGTACAATATTAAAAATTCACAGTTTATATGGGGATATAAATGAGGCTGTGAACATTGACAAGAGGGAGGAAAAAATATGACAGAGAAGATTTTGAACAACAATCAGGTGGTAGTAGCAGGAGAAATCGTATCAGATTTCCGATTCAGCCATGAGATATTCGGAGAGGGATTCTATATGGTGGATCTGGTAGTCAGCAGATTAAGCGATGCGCATGACGTGATTCCTTTGATGGTTTCCGATCGCCTGTTTGATGTAGAAAAATCCCACATCGGGGAAAAGGTACTGGCGAAGGGACAGTTCCGGTCGTACAACAAGCACGAGGAGAATAAGAACCGTTTGATCCTGTCCGTGTTTGTCCGTGAGATCGAGGTGATCGACGCGGTGGATGACAAGGAGAACAAACCGAACCAGATATACTTAGACGGATACATATGCAAAGAGCCGATCTACCGTATGACGCCGCTTGGCAGAGAGATTGCAGATATTCTGCTCGCTGTGAACCGGGCGTACGGAAAATCAGATTATATTCCTTGTATCTGCTGGGGCAGAAATGCCAGATTTGCAGGAAAGCTCGCAGTTGGTGAGCATGTGGCAATCTGGGGACGCATCCAGAGCCGGGAATATCAGAAAAAAATAGGAAATGATGAGATAGTCAATAAGGTCGCATACGAGGTGTCAGTCAGCAAGATGGAATGCTTGGAATAATGATTGACAGACCTGTATAACGATGATATACTATCCTTGATTTTGATTGAGTAGAGGTGCGGAATTCAAGAGTACTTTGCGGGATGACTTAGAGCAGTGGATCGCATGGAAAAGGGGAAACCGCCGAAGGACGACAGATGTCTAAGCACTGGAATCCTGGTTGTGCAATGAAGAATTGTATGACTGTCATTTGTAAGCATGCAGATGGAGCGCTACCGGAATTGAGACATTTCAAGCTGGCACTTTATCGGGTGCCAGCTTTATTTATGGTTATACCTTATAATTATTTAGGAGGAAGAGAAAGATGTCAATTTTTACAGGTTCAGCAGTTGCGATTGTTACACCATTTAAGAAGGATGGTTCGGTGGATTATGATAAGTTCCGTGACGTGATCGAGTATCAGATCGCTGGTGGAACCGACTGTATCGTTGTATGCGGAACGACAGGTGAGTCTTCAACCTTATCCCATGAGGAGCATCTTGACTGTATCCGTTTCTGCGCAGAGGTTGTCAACAAGCGTATTCCGGTTGTTGCAGGAACAGGTTCAAATTGTACAGAGACAGCTATTTATCTGTCTCAGGAAGCAGAGAAGTACGGTGTGGATGGTCTGCTTGTTGTAACACCATATTACAACAAGGCAACACAGAAGGGACTGATTGCACATTACACAGCCGTTGCAAACAGCGTGACACTTCCAATTATCATGTACAACGTACCAAGCAGAACCGGTACGAACATCCAGCCGGAGACAGCCGTATATCTGGCTAAGAATGTAAAAAATATCGTAGCGATCAAGGAGGCAACTGGCAATCTGTCACAGGTTGCACGTCTGGTAAGCCTGGCAGATGGATGCCTCGATGTATATTCTGGAAATGATGATCAGGTTATGCCGATCATGTCCCTTGGTGGAAAGGGCGTGATTTCTGTACTTGCAAACGTAGCTCCGAAGGAGACACATGATATGGTACAGAAGTACTTAGATGGTGATGTGGTTGGAGCCAGAGAGATTCAGATCAAGGCAATTCCTCTGTGTGAGGCACTGTTCTGTGAGGTAAACCCAATCCCTGTCAAGAAGGCAGTTGAGCTGATGGGACTTTGCGAGGGCAACCTTCGTATGCCACTGACAGAGCTTGAGCCAGAGCATACAGAGCAGTTAAAGAAAGCAATGACAGGATTTGGTGTAAAAATCCAGTAATACAGATAGACAGACCGGGAGGAAAAACAAATGATTCGTGTGATTATGCATGGTTGTAACGGTAAGATGGGGCAGGTCATCACAGGACTTTGCAAGGAAGATCCGGATGTGGAGATCGTTGCCGGCATCGATGTCGTAGATAATAGAGAGAACGGATATCCGGTATTTACAGATATCAACGCATGTGATGTCAAGGCAGATGTGATTATTGATTTTGCAGCAGCCGTTGCGGTTGATAAGCTGCTTGATTATGCAGTTGATAAGCAGGTTCCAGTTGTACTTTGTACGACCGGGCTTTCTCCGGAGCAGCTCAACAAGGTATCCCTTTGCTCTGAGAAGGTAGCAATCTTGAAGTCTGCCAACATGAGTCTGGGTATCAATACGTTGATGAAGCTCCTGAAGGATGCGGCAAATGTATTTGCACCAGCCGGTTATGATATTGAGATCGTGGAGAAGCATCATAACCAGAAGGTGGATGCACCGTCTGGAACAGCACTGGCACTTGCCGATGCGATCAACGACGCCAGAGACAATGCGTATGAGTATGTCTATGACCGTTCGCAGGTAAGAAAGAAGCGTGACAAGAAGGAGCTTGGTATCTCTGCGGTACGTGGCGGAACGATCGTCGGTGAGCATGAGGTGATTTTTGCAGGTGTGGACGAAGTGATCGAGTTTAAGCATACGGCTTATTCGAAGTCTGTATTTGCCAAGGGCGCAGTGGAAGCAGCAAAGTTTCTGGCAGGAAAGCCGGAAGGCTTTTATGATATGGCAGATGTGATTGGATAAGCGAGGAACGATTATGTATCAGGATGAAATTATTTTGTGCAGTGCTTCAAAGTACACGCAGAAGTATTATTTGAATGAAGATTTTGACAATCTGCCAACAGAGGTTAAAAAAGAGCTTCGGATTCTGTGCACGTTGTTCACAGAAGATGTTGGTGGAATCATTATGCTTGTGTTTGACAGTATGGGAAACCTGAATATTGTCACTGACGCGGCAGAGGAAGATATCCTGTACGACGAGATTGGCTGTGGTTTAAAAATCAAGCAGATCAGAAAGGAAAAGAAGGAATTGTTTGAACAGCTGGAGCTGTATTTTCAGACATTTTTCCTTAGCTAAGGGGAAGATATATGTTATTTGCAGTAGACGTTGGAAATACGAATATTACAGTAGGACTGTTTGATGGAAAAAAGCTAATCAAGACGTTCCGTATCACAACCGGTACGGCACGTACATCGGATGAGTATGGCGTGTATTTTGTGGATTGGCTGCGGGTACGGGATATACATGTTTCAGAGATTGATGCGGTTATTATCGCGTCCGTTGTACCGAAGGTGATGCACTCTCTGACGAGTGGTATCATCAAGTATCTGAATATTCAGCCGATTATTGTTGCACCGGGCATCAAGACCGGAATCAATATTGCGATTCCGGAACCAAAGACACTGGGTGCCGACCGTCTGGTCGATGCAGTGGCTGCGTATGAGTTGTATGGCGGTCCGGTAATCGTTGTAGATTTTGGAACGGCAACGACACATGATCTGGTGTTAGATGGTGGTGTGTTCCATTCGGGTGCGACATCGCCGGGAATCCGACTGGCGGCAGCAGCACTCTGGTCCGGGACTGCAAAGCTTCCAGAAATCGAAATCAAAAGACCAGATACGATTCTGGCAAAGGATACGGTCAGCAGTATGCAGGCAGGTGTATTCTATGGCTATGTTGGTCAGACCGAGTATATTATCCGCAGGATCAAGGAAGAGTCCGGATTGGATAACATCAAGGTTGTGGCAACTGGCGGACTTGGTAAGCTGATCTCGGAGAATACCGATTGTATTGATTATTATGATGCAGACCTCACACTGAAAGGCTTGCAGTTAATTTACGAGAAACAATAAAGGACGAAACGATGGATTTTACTGGTAAAATCGCATTGGCACCAATGGCAGGTATCTGTGACCTGCCATTTCGTCTCTTATGCAAAGAGATGGGCTGTGATATCGTATACACGGAGATGGTGAGTGCCAAGGGCATGTATTATAACAACAAAAATACGGGACCGCTGCTTATGACAAAACCGGAGGAATCGCCGATCGGCGTGCAGATCTTCGGCAGTGAACCGGAGCTTATGGCATCACAGGCAAAAAGACTGGAGGATAAGGGATTTTCTTTTATCGATGTCAACATGGGATGCCCGGTTCCGAAGATCGTCAACAACGGCGAAGGTTCCGCGCTGATGAAACAGCCGGAGCTGATCGGAGATATTGTCGATGCACTGGTGCATGCGGTTTCGCTTCCAGTCACGATCAAGATCCGGGCAGGCTTTGATGCAGAGCATATCAATGCGCCGGAGGTGGCACGGATCGCGGAGCAGGCAGGCGTTTCTGCAATCGCGGTGCATGGAAGAACAAGAGAACAGTATTATCACGGACAGGCGGACTGGGATGTGATCCGGCAGGTCAAAGAAGCAGTGTCTGTGCCGGTAATTGGCAACGGTGACATTACCTGTGCGGAGGATGTGCTTGCAATGCGGGCACAGACGGGCTGTGACAGTGTGATGATCGGAAGGGCGGCGAAAGGAAATCCTTGGATCTTTCAGGATATCAGTCATTTCCTGAAAACCGGAGAACATCTGGAAAAGCCGAGTGTGGAAGAACGGAAAGCGATGATGCTGCGTCATGCGTCTTTGATGGTGGAATACAAAGGGGAATTCACCGGGATACATGAGATGCGTAAGCATGTGGCTTGGTACACGCAGGGCATGCCGGATTCGGCGAAGCTGCGCGCGAAGATCAATATGGTGGAAACCTACGATGCACTTGCGGCTATGGTGCAGGCGCTTTAAGCTTTTTGGAGATAGAAATTGAAGTATAAGCGGTGTGATACTGCTCGTTTGTCATGGAGACGATGTAATTTCTGGCGTATGCCTTGCTGATTCCATGTGCTGCGAGTGTGTCCGCCGCTTTGTTGTATGCGATGGCAGCAGAAATCTCATCCGCGTAAGTGCCGACGATGAAATCGCCATTTACGTGGATTTTTGTCTGGTATTGCACCTGACCGGAAGCGGATTCTTTCCTCTGGACGCCGGCATACTGATTGATGATCTCGATGTTGGAATAACGGAAATCAAGTGCGTCGCCGTTTGTCATGCGGTAGTCTCTGCCATAGACAGAAAACGGACGGATGCCGTAGCGGGACAGGATGCTGTACTGGCTTCCGTAGTCGCTGACGAAGAGATAACCGCCTTTTTTCTGGATTTTCTTAGATGCATAGAAGAACAGATCATCCCGGTCGAACTTCAGAATCTCTGTGGCAGACATATGGTATTCAAAATATTTTCTGCGCAGGTAGATCGGCGTTTTGAAATAGATGCCGTTGTCCCGGAAGTTGATGAGACATACGAATTTGTCATGGGAAAGGCAGGAAAACAAGCTGTATTCTGACAGCGTGATCTCTGCATGATCCAAGATCAGCCTTGCTTCCTTGTAGGTGCGCGAAGCAAGCTCCTCTGTTGCGAAGCTGCCAAGGCTGATATGTTTTTTCAGATAGGTGATGGAAGCGCGGTAATAGGTGCTGCCATCTTTTTTGGTTGCTGTATAAATACCGGGTAAAGCTGCCATAATCTGAGTGAGGGGAAATCCTT
>CAVKUW010000066.1:0-4348 GCA_963659815.1 Butyricicoccaceae bacterium | reverse complement strand
TGATATATGAAAAAATCTCCCCAATGGCAGACAAATATGTAGAGAAAAATTGGGGAAATTATTTGAATTATCCTATAATTCCCCAATGCAGAATGAACAGAAATACAAGTTGGGATTGGGTGGTGAGATATAAAAATATGCAGAATCCCAGCAAATGTATGATATCGTGAAGAAGCAGTCTTGCCATCCTGAAAAAATGGGACTATAATCTCATCTGGAAAAATTCTAATATTTCATAAGAAAAAGAGGCAAAAAGCATGAAAGACGGAAGAGTTATACTTAGAGGAGAGGCGGCACTTTTGCTTGCAATTGTTATAAACAGTATGGGAGTTTTGCTTATGCTCCAGTCTGGTTCGGGAATTTCTGCAATATCCAGTGTGCCATATGCATTTAGCGAGGTATTTCCGAAGCTGACGCTTGGAACATGGACGTATATATTTCAGGGACTTCTGGTAATCACACTGATGGTTCTCAAGAAACGATTTGTTCCATCCTACCTGTTTAGCTTTGTTGCAGGTTTTATGTTTGGTAAATTGATGGATCTGCATGAGTTGTGGATAACGAAATTACCGATTTCAATTCCACTTCGGATCATCTATTTTGTAGTAAGCTATGTAATACTTTGCTTTGGTATCTCATTGTCAAACCGGTGCAAGCTGCCGATCATACCAACCGATCTGTTCCCAAGAGATCTGTCAGAGATTATTCACAAGCCATATGCAAGAGTAAAAATCACGTTTGATGTCACCTGCCTGCTTGTTACAGCGTGTCTGACATATTTTGCACTTGGAAAGATATTGGGACTTGGAATCGGAACCGTTGTAGCTGCATTTACAATGGGAAAAGGTGTTGCGATTGCAGGAAATCTGATCGACAAAAAGATGTCGTTCGTATCATTTCTTCACAAGGAACCAGATATTGAAGAGTCCGTAACTGTATAACCAAGGATGGACAGAAGGTGGAATTATGGTATTCAAAACAGTAGGTAACAAAGAAGCTCCGGTCGTTCTATTCTTCCACGCAATGGGAGTAACCGGAGAAAGCAGCATGCCGGTTGCAGAGAACATGGCGGAGAAATTTTACTGTGTTATGCCGACGTCAACCGTGTATTGTTCCGGACAGAAATACCGCAGTAAAAGAGATGAGGTACAGCAGATTGTACGATTTCTGAAAGCGCAGGAAATCAAAGAAATCGAACTTGTAGTTGCGTCTTCCATTGGTGCAGACCTTGCAATGGCGTTCTTGACGGATGCAAAATTACCAGTCAGACATGTATTTTTTGACGGCGGGCAGTTTGCGCAGATTGGAAAGGCGACACGCAGGATTATGGTTCCTTTCTTGTATTTGGCAATTAAAAGCCTGTACTGGTCAAAAGGAAAAACGTTGAAGAAGATCATGTGGTGCGATGATGAATCGATTAAACCTTACTTTAAAGAGGCGGGAAAAAAGCTGACGTATGGAAATCTGAGAAGGCAGATGAAAGACAGCTTAGAAGATAAACCATTCCCGGAACTGCCGGAAGAATTGCAGAGACATACATTCTGGGAGTTCGGAAGTAAGGAAGACCATTTCCAATACAGAGATGCAGTTATGCAGACGTATAGATATGGCAATTTTCCGGTATTTGAGGGATTCAACCATATGCAGTATCAGATTCGAGATCCGGAAGGATTTGCGAGGATGCTGGAAACGATCATTGAGACTGACAGATTACCGGAGGGCAAATAGCTTGCCCTCCTTTTTCCTTTTTACCATGTCAGCGAGAACTCTATTAATCCCGGAGTCTCCGGTTTTCCAATCAGAGGTTCCTTTTTATCCAGAGCAGAAAGCTGCGCCATTTCATTGGCAGTCAGCGCAAAATCAAACAAATCAAAATTCTCTTTGATATGTGCTGGCTGGGTGCTTCTTGGAATAACGGCAATTCCCCTCTGCGTCAGGAAACGAAGCAATACCTGTGCTGGTGTTTTACTATACTTTGCAGCGAGTGCAAGAACCGCTGGTTCCTGAAACATTTCGTTGCGGTTGCCCTGCCCAAGGGGCGCATAAGCCATGCGGCGTACAAAAGACTGGAAGAAGCGAAAGCTACCGCGAAATATATGGACGACAAAGTGGCACATTATGAGAGTATCCTCGCAGGCGTGGCGCCGGATGACACGAATCCAAAAAATTGGACGTCAGAGAATCGACCGAAACATTGAAATGGTAAATTGAGGCGATGAGGGGGAGCAAATGAATGCTTAAACAGGAAATAGACTTTTGGTAATAGTTGCAATCAACTTAGCCATATAGCGATTACTCTGATTCATATTGTTGTCTAACCATTCATAGATTGCAGACAGATATCCGGCGTCTCTGATTTCAGTTGGATTCGCAAGGTAATTTATCAGACTGTTCTGTAAAGTGGATTTTTTCAGTTCCGGCTTCAATTGCTGTTTCATAATACCAGCACTTATGATTTATAAAATCTAAAGTTTCCTGTAATTCAGCTATTTGTGCTTCGACTATGCGTTTCCTTTCTAAAAACATTTCATAGCGTTCTTTTAATGAATCGTCCCCCATTTGCACCCACTTGGAAAAGTGTCTGATGTCCTTAATTGGCATACCTGATTTTTTCAGGCATTCGATCACATGCAGCATTGCCATATCTGCATCAGAGAAAATACGATAACCGGAATCTTTGCGTTCCATAAATGGGAGCAGTCCCTGCTTATCATAGTATCGTAATGTGGTTGGAGTCACATTCATAATTTCAGCAGCCTGTTTGATTGTATATGACATATAAAAACCTCCTGATCGTAATCTTCAAAATTTCAAATAAGCATATTGACCTTAACCTCAAGGTTAATGTTACTATGATGGTGAATAAAAGTCAACAATGTAGGAAGTCTGAAAGGAGACAAGCGAATATGAGTTATACATGGAATCTTCCAACGAAAGTTTTATTTGGAGCAGGAAAAGTAAAGGAACTTGGAAAAGAAAATATGCCGGGAAAAAAGGCATTACTTGTGATTTCAAATGGAAAATTCGTAAAAGAAAATGGCGCACTTGCATCAGTAGAGCAGGGACTGACAGCCGCAGGAGCAGACTATGTTATCTTTGATAAAATTCAGTCAAATCCATTGGAACCGACAATTATGGAGGGTGTATTATGTGCCCGTAAAAATGGCTGTGATTTTATCGTAGGCTTGGGTGGTGGTTCTGTATTGGATTCGGCACTGACAGAACAGCCGCTGCCTTATATTGAAATCACAACCGGTGCCGGTACAGGAAGTGAGGTAGACTGCTGGGGTGTTGTAACAAATCCAGATACGCATGAAAAAATAGGATTTCAGGGAGGATATCCTGAGCTGGCTATTGTTGATCCGGAGTTAATGTTGTCTGTACCTTCAAAATTTACAGCATATCAGGGATTTGATGCACTGTTTCATAGTGTGGAAGGATTTTTATCAAAGTTCTGTAATGAAGCAGCAGAAATGGTAGAACTTACAGCTATCAGAAATATAGCAGAGTATCTGCCTCGTGCAGTGAAAGATGGACAGGATATAGAAGCAAGAACGAAGGTTGCATTTGCAAATACTATGAGCGGTTATTCTATGGAAGTATGTTCCTGTGTCAGCCAGCACGCAATGGAACATGCGTTGTCCGGTTATCATCAGGAGCTGCCTCATGGAGCAGGACTTATTATGATTTCCAAGCAGTATTTTACACGATGGATTGATGAGCATGTCTGTGATGAACGCTTTGTAGAACTGGCAAAGGCTATGGGAATTGCAGATGCAAAGGAGCCTATGGACTTCATTACTGCGCTTAAAAAACTGATGGAAGAATGTGGGGTAGATGAGTTAAAAATGAGTGATTATGGTATTCATCAGGAAGAATTTCCACAGATGGCAAAAGATGCAAAGAACACAATGGGAGTACTGTTCTTCTGTGACCGATTTGAATTGACAGATGAAGATGTCGTTCGTATTTATCAGAAGTCTTATCGCTAAGGAGGGGTAAAATGAAACCTCTCCACTTTGTATGTTCATGACTTATGTCAGTGCGTTTACTGAGGGACTGGCACAGGAACTGAGGAATGGAGGACATAAGCTGCAGGCTAAAGTGCTTGCACCTGCCGCTGTCCAAACAGATCATCCCTGGTTTACTTTTCGCATGGAAATTTTACATCCGTTTTTTCAGTAAAATGAATTTTTTCTGTGCCGGCCTCGATAGCTGTTTCGTAATACCAGCATTTATGGTTAATAAAATTCAGAGTTTCCTGCAGCTCAGCCATTTGCTTTTCTACGGCCTGTTTCCGTTCCAGAAACATATGGTAACGCTCTTGCAGGGACGCATCGCCCTGGAG
>CAVKUW010000065.1:0-3643 GCA_963659815.1 Butyricicoccaceae bacterium | reverse complement strand
ATATATATGTCTTTTTATTTGTATTTTTAATATGCAAAAACAAATGTTACATAAAAGATTGCATATATATGAGTTTATTTACAATATTAGGATACCTTCCTATACTTCCTTTCTTCCTTTATCAGTTTGGGATTGCGCGAAAAACCTTTTGGATTACAAAAGTAGATATATTTACTATGCTATCCAGTCTTCGAATGCCTTTCGAAGGAGAGAATGCTTTTAAATTTACCAATGAATTCACGATGTTTTTTATCATCCTTGGAGCAAGTGCCCTTGTATTTTGTCTTCAACATATAATTGCATCCAAATCTTCCAAAAAAGCTTTGGATGCCGACATCGTATTCTGCTTATGTATATGTGGCATTCTTTTATTATTTTTACTTACAGCATATATTGTTTCCAAAGTCATTCGTCCATTATATGTAACACGATATTTTTATAATGTTACAGGGCTATATTGGCTGCTTTTATCAATCATGAGTGAACGTATGCTGAAAAACAAGAGCTTCTTTGTGATTGGATTAATATTGACAATGTTTATATTTGCATACCCACAGGTATATCATCGCGAATACGCTACCGAAACGAAAAACTCCGTAGCTTACCTTCAATCATTAGTTCAACCTTCAGACATCTTTATTAACAACAAAGAAGAATGTGCAAGCTGGGTATTAAATTATTACTTTCCATACAATGAAACTTTTATCAATTGCTCAGAAGGCATCTATTATAAAGACTATATATTCGATTTTTCATCTCTAAATCGAACTGCATGGTATTTATGTAATGGTGACTTTGATCTGGACGAAAACATGTTGGACTCAAACCATTTAACCTGCGAAAAATATGGAACTGTCAATCTTGATAATTACTATTATTTTACGCTCTATAAAATATCAGCAAATAAACAAGGGGATTAATTATATGAAGTTATCTATTTCAAATATTGCATGGACCAAAGAACACGACAATGAGATTTATACTTATTTAAAAGAAAAGCAAATACAGGGGCTCGAAATCGCTCCAACCCGAATATTTCCACTCTTGCCATATGATCATATTAAAGAAGCAATTGGTTTCTCTCAAGATCTGTATAATCAATATGGGTTGACGATCTCTTCCATGCAATCTATTTGGTATGGCAGATCCGAAAACCTTTTTACTTCACAGATTGATATTGATGCGTTAACCATATATACAAAAAAGGCAATTGATTTTGCGGAAGCAATTGGTTGTAAGAATCTAGTGTTCGGATGTCCGAAAAATCGCAATATTAACACACCTGAAAATCGCTTAATGATGCCAAACGTAATTTCCTTCTTTGAAACTGTAGGAAGTTATGCATATAAACACAATACTATTTTTGCTATAGAACCAAACCCAACAATTTACAACACTAATTATATAAACTCGACACCAGAAGCATTCGAGTTAGTGAATACTTTAAATAATCCCGGCATAAAAATCAATTTGGATTTAGGTACCATTATTCAAAATGGAGAGGATATTACGAATTATGATTTATCTAAAGTAAATCACATCCATATAAGTGAACCCGGTCTAAAGAAAATTCAAATCCGAAATATACACCCCCTTCTTTTCCAACTGGCAAAGAAATACAAATATGACGGGTTCATATCTATCGAAATGGGATGCCAGGAATCCTGTGACATCATCAAAGAAACCATTGAATATGTATTACAGTTAAATAAATGCGAGGGATAAACAAATGAGCTGTTACGATAAGATAATAATTGGCGGCGGAATATATGGATTATATTCCGCTCTTCGATGCGCCAAAAAAGGCGAAACTATTATTGTTTTGGAATATGATGACACCTGCTTTAAACGTGCCACTTATATTAACCAGGCAAGAGTGCACATGGGATATCATTATCCCCGTTCCTATTCCACAGCAATTAAATCTGCCGGGTATTTTCAGCGTTTTAACGATGATTATAGTTTTTGCATAAACTCCAGTTTTGAAAAAATCTATGCTACTTCATCGGAATTTTCTCATACCAATGGAGATGAATTTTATAAATTCTGTGAAAATGCAGATATACCTTGTCGGGAAATAATCCCCGACAGCATCTTCAAACCTGATTGTGTGGATGCAGCCTTTTTATGTGAAGAATATACATATGACGCACATATTTTATTGCAATATTTTTTGGATGAACTTAAAAAGTTCCCGAACGTCACAATAGAAACAAATGCCAGAATCGAAAACGTTTCAAAAAAAGATTCACATTGGCAATTACACGTAAAAAATTTAGGTATTATCGAATCTGCATATGTATTAAATGCAACATACGCTTCTGTAAATCAGGTACTTAGAAAATTTGGATTTGAAGATGATTTTTTCAAAATCAAGTATGAACTTTGTGAAATTATTTTATGCAAAGCAGGAATGCAGTTAGAAAACAAAGGCATTACTGTTATGGACGGTCCTTTCTTTTCCATTATGCCTTTCGGGAAAACAGGATATCATTCCTTAACGGCCGTTTCATCTACGCCTCATTACACATCCTATGACGAGGTACCAACATTTAAATGTCAAAGCCAAAGTAATGGATTTTGTAGTCCCGCTCAATTAGGAAACTGCAATGATTGTATTGCAAAACCATTAAGTGCATGGCCATACATGTCAACTTTAGCAAAAAAATATTTATCAGATGATTTGCAATTTACATATAGCCACTCTTTATTCTCGATGAAACCGATTTTATCTGCAGCTGAAGTTGATGACTCAAGACCTACCGTTATAAAGGTCTTTTCAAAAGATCCGTTTTTTGTCAGTGTATTATCCGGAAAGATAAACACCGTTTATGATATGGATGATTACTTGGATCTGCAATAGTTTTCAGAAGGAGAATCTTTATTTATGAAAGAAAATAATTTTTTATCAGTTGTTTTATATTGTCACGAAATAGCGCAAGAAACTATTTCATACTTTTCCAAAGCATTATATGAAGGATTACTTCATAATTTTAAAAATTATGAAGTAATCCTTGTAAACGATGCCTGTCACGAGGAGAAATTAAATGATTTATCCAACGAACTTAATAGATATGTAGAACATAACACCATCTCTATTATAAAGTTTCCACATTTTGTTGGTATCGAAGTGGCTATGACGGCAGGTGATAATCTGGCAATTGGTGATTATATTTTTGAAATAGACAACATAAATGTACATTTCAGCAAAGATACACTCATGTCTGCTTATCATGCTCTCATGAAGGGAAACGACATTGTATCTATCGAGCCTACGCATATAAAGAAGAAATTATCGTCCACTATATTTTATAAACTCTACAACCACGGTGTTTCTGAAGAACAAAAAATTGGACATGATATCTTTCGTATAATCTCAAGACGTGCATTTAACAGAGTAAAAGCATCTATGAAAACAATACCCTATCGAAAAGCCAGTTATACTTCTTGCGGGTTAACACATCTACTCTTAAAAGATGGCAGCATTGTTATCTCCAGCAAAAGGCACGATAAAAATGTTCTTAAAAACCGTACCACGTTGGGCATAGATACATTACTGATATTTACAAATACCATTCAACGATTTGCAATCACTATCAGCCTCATATTCCTTGCTTTAACCATACTAATTGCTGGCTATACC
>CAVKUW010000064.1:0-3184 GCA_963659815.1 Butyricicoccaceae bacterium | reverse complement strand
GAAAGTCATCGGTGGAACGAAAGGTTCTACCGGTGACTATTTTGTATGGCAGAAAATTGAGTATGACATATATACATGATATAATGGCGCATATATAAAAAGGATGAAGATTTATAAATGGTAGTAAAGGAGTTTCGCTATGAATGACAGAGAGCAGAAAGTTGCGGCAAAGGCATTTGTAGAAGCTTGGAAAGATAAAGGATATGAAAAAGGTGAAAGTCAGCCTATTTGATTAAACCTGCTTAGAAATGTATTCGGAGCTGAGAAACCGGAAGAGTTCATAATATTTGAGGAGCAGGTTAAATTATAACCTGTAAAAACAGCTTATTTTAGGCAGGTTTTATTGACATGCCTAAAAACTCCTGTATAATGCAGATAAGGGCAGAATCTGAAAAATCGGCTCTGCCCATTTGTAACTATTCACAAATCTTATATCAGTTTTTAACGTATACACGAAACTTGAAACGGTCTCAACGATAAATAATGAACTAAAACTTCCCACACCGATATGGTGTGTTGAACCTTGAAAATTCAATATTTCAGCCAATAAAAAAGGCATAAACCTGTTCCGTTTGGTATAATGGAGTTGTCAAGAAACCATTTTAACAAAGGAGATTTATGCCATGTCCAGTATACCACAAAACCTTTCCGATGAAAAAGCCTTAATTGACTGCGTTCAGAGATTTTTTCTAAACACCATGTCGGCAAACTTCTTGCCAGATGTAATGGGATGGAGGAAAAAGGTGTTTCTCCGGTGTCCCTGCTTCATTACAAACTCAGCAACATTTTTGTTGGAAGAAGTATGTACATGCAGCAACGGACTGGCTCTTTCAAGGAAGAGTTTTCCAAGAACACGTTCTACCGTTTCCTTAATTCTGCAAAAACAAACTGGCTCTGTTTTACTTCTCTTCTTGCTGCTGATATCGTAAATTGTGACATCAAAGATCTTTCAAAAAAGGATTCTGAATGCTTACTTTAAGCTGGAGTGATGGAAATACATTGATTCCTGGTTTTCCAACCCGGCACAGGTAACAGCCATCCATTCAAAAGGTATGGATGTGATTGCCGTGATCAAGAAGAGCAGCCGGATCAAATATGCATACTGTGGTGAACAGCTGAATATCAAAGAAATCTATTCCCGGAACAAGAAGCGTCGTGGCAGATTAAAGTATCTGCTTTCTGTTGACGTTATGGTAGGGAAGAATCATATAAAGGGACCGAGAAAGCGTACAGAAGATGATGATGTACGCTTTGCACAGTCCTTTGAAAAACTTATACTGATGGCAAAGTCAAAAGAAGGTGCTCAGAGTGGGACTATTTAAGAAAAAGACAGTTACAAAGACATATGATAAAGAAAATAAGAAACCTGTAATCAAAGCAAGCATATGTAATGGCGAGCAGATTGCAGGCTTTAAGGACATTCATACTGGTAAGATAGATGAGGTCATGCTGATTAAGAACCAGGCAGACCTTTATGCATTCAAGAAAATGTATGGAATAGATGGCGAGATAGAAAAGGAATATTAAACAATGTATTTGATTAAAACGATAAAAGGTGACATAACAAAAGTAACAGATGTGCAGGCAATCGTGAATGCAGCAAACAACTCTCTTCTTGGTGGAGGCGGAGTAGATGGTGCGATTCACAGAGCAGCAGGACCGGAACTTTTGGCAGAGTGTAGGACACTTCATGGATGTGAGACCGGAGAAGCAAAGATAACAAAAGCCTATAATCTGCCATGTGATTATGTGATACATACTGTAGGACCGATATGGAATGGTGGAAGGAATAGAGAAGAGGAACTTCTTGCTAACTGCTATTTTAATTCTATGAAACTGGCAATGGATAATGGAATCAGATCTATTGCATTTCCTTCCATATCAACGGGAGTATATTGTTTTCCTGTTGAGTTAGCAGCAAAGATTGCGGTACATACAGTAAATAGATTCTTACAAGATAATCCAGATACTTTTGATTTAGTGGAGTGGGTACTATTTGATAACAATACTGAATCACTGTACGAAGCTGAAGTGGATAAGATATATAAGTAATAGTCGATTTTTAATTTGATGGTTTGGAGGATGACTATTGAAAATAGATGAGTATTTACAACTTCTTTTTGAGGGCAAAATGGGTGCGGCTAAAGCAGTTAGGTTTTCTACTATACCAGATAAATTAATAAAATTCATTTGGCTTGATGATTCTGATTCTGACGATAAGAAATTTCTTTCATTAAAAAGAAATGAGATATGGTTTGCACAAAAAGATTTATTGAATGATCCATATGAATATAAGGATATGTTGCTTGATAGAAATAAGATGCACAATGCAGGATATAGCAATGATATCATAGATTATTATCAGCAATTATTTGATTTTAGTGATTATGGTATAACATGTCTGTCAGCTAATAGTTTAGATTATTTACCAATGTGGGCTTAATCCGGGAGATTTTATCCCTCAGAAAATAGAGAATGTTTTGGAAGTTAGTTATAATCCGCCATTTTATCGTAATCAGCTATTAGCAGAGGCAATGGTGGCTTTTCATATGATTGATAAGCAAATAGAAAAGAAATTAACAAATTGTTATGGGACAAGTTACCAGATTCATTGTCTGATGACCAAAAGAAACATACAGGCAGTTCAGGAATATGCATGTCAGCTTCCGAAAATAAGGCTTGTTTTAGATACGTTACAGCTGGAGGTGTTTTAGATGAATTTATCTGATAGGGTTAGAAAAATGCAGAAATTAGGGTATGAAGCGGATGATGCAGAAGCAAGAGTGTGTCAGGATATTGTTTTGAAGGCGATATCTAAAAGTACTTTATCCGATATTCCCTCTCAGATGAGTCGGTCGATAATTTTATTGCAAAACTGAATTGCATTGATGGTATAACAATAACAAGGGTTGGAAGAATCGAAGAGTTAAGCCAACAGGATTATAA
This sequence comes from Butyricicoccaceae bacterium, assembly GCA_963659815.1. Classification (GTDB taxonomy): domain Bacteria; phylum Bacillota; class Clostridia; order Lachnospirales; family Lachnospiraceae; genus Coprococcus_C. The sequence continues at coordinate 238 of CAVKUW010000064.1, read as the reverse complement.
AGGAAAACGAGTAAATGTGCATATTAAAGCTACCCACGGAAATCTGATAGAAAGTAAGATTGATCTGGGTGTACATAAGCATTTAAGCAGGAAAGCCAGACTCCTGCCCCAGATCCGGTAGATTATGATATTTTGGATGGCGCAAACAGCAGTTGGACACAGAATTCAGATGGAAGCCTTTCTATCAGGGGAAGCGGAGCGTTTTCTAAATTTGTGGGAGTTAAGGTAGATGGAACCC
>CAVKUW010000063.1:631-4925 GCA_963659815.1 Butyricicoccaceae bacterium | reverse complement strand
GTTTAAAGGGCATAAGGGGTCGTGACACACTTCGGTTTCCGCTCCGCTCCAACCTTGTGTGCTCGGCATAGCCGAGACGACTGAGTTTCGCTGCCGCTCAACTCACTTTTCTCCGTTCGCTGCCGCTCGCTCCGAAAAGCCCTTACTGCGGTGGCGGCATTCGTCACACACCTTGCCCTACGCTTCGCTTCGGGTGCCCGCAAGGGCTGCCGCCCCTGCACCCTGCTAGGTGGCGGATGTATCATAAAAATATGTTCAAAATTAACACTCCATTTATCTAAGTGTGTCATCTATTCTTATAAGAATTATTTGTGTTTAGCAAGCTATAGCCTTATAAAAGACCACAGACTTTGTAAACCCCGCGGGCTTTGCCCGCAGATGAGCTATGAAGAGAGAAAACTCTGCTCTTGTTCGTGTATCTACAAAATAAAAGATGGAGGAGGTAATTATAATGGGTACAATTTTGTTTGCTCTGATTGTCATATGGGCTTTTAAGGACGACTAACTGGACTATATAATTGCAAATTTATAAATAATAGTAGCAAGATAAAGAATGATGCTTGACAGAGAATTGAGAAAGAGCTAATATATTTTAGCTGGCGAACCGTCAGTCTTAGTATTTATCGAGGTATAACGAATAGTCAGAAATTTCATGAAAATTATTCCAACAACGAAAAAATTATCGAGAAATCCCCAATTATCTTAATATCATCGAGAAAATCCGAATTACAAAAATTTAATCGAGAAAAACAATGAAAACTTTTGAAAAAACATAACTGTTCTAGTGCGTTATTTGATGTTTTATTCAGAAGTTTTTTTATTTCTGAAAATTTCATAATGCAAGGGTCAGCAGAAAAAAGGAGGCGGTAGACGGAAAATAGAACAGCAAACTTATAAAAAGCTGTAAAGGAGAAAATAAAATGAATAATAGAATCATAGCAAAGGGTTTAACCCTTTCCAATGATATGTACAAAACAAAGCTTAACAATAACGACATGATTATAGGAGCCTCCGGTTCCGGAAAAAGCACAGGATATGTGATTCCAAACATCATGCAGTGTAATGAAAGCATGATTATTGCTGACACCAAAAGTATTCTTCACCGGCAACTGCAAAAAGGGCTGGAACAAGCGGGCTTTGAAGTACATGTGCTGGATTTTGTGAATCTGGAACATTCGTGTAAATACAATCCGCTCGCTTATATTCCATTTAACAAAAAAACCGGTAGATACGGAGAAAAGGAGATTATGACTATTGCAAATGCAATGATTCCTACACGAATACAGGATGACACCCTTTGGGAGGAATCGGCTAGGCTCGTACTGGAATGCCTGATTTCTTTTGTAATGGAAACGCTTCCAAATCATGAAAAGAATATGGCAAGCGTTACCAGACTATATAAGGTTTTAGCAGGCAGTATTGGATATCGTCTGTTTGAGGAGCTGGAAGCAGCGAATCCTGACAGTTTTGCAGTTAGGCGGTACAAGTCGTTTCAGTCTGTTTTTTTAGCAGAACGAACATGGGGCTGCATTGCACAGTTTGTTTCGGATGCTCTGGATTTGTATGATTTTTCGGAAACATGGACAATGTTTGACGGAACAGGCAGTTTCAGGTTTTGTGACATGGGCAGAAGAAAAACAGCATTGTTTGTCAATGTCAGTGATACGGACAGAACCTTTGACAGGTTGGTAAATGTCTTTTATGTACAGGCATTCCATGAGCTTTGCAAAGAGGCAGACAGCCGCAGGAATGGCAGATTAAAGGTGCCGGTAAGAATATTTCTGGATGACTTTGCCACCAATGTATATATTCCGGATTTTGACAAGATTATTTCCAATATCCGTTCAAGGGATATCTCTGTCAGCGTGATTTTGCAGAGCATCAGCCAATTAGAAACTCTGTATTCACCGGCACAGGCAGTTACCATATTAAACGGGTGCGACCATATGTTGTATCTGGGCGGTCAGGATGTTAAGACTGCCGGATATATCAGTGAAAAGGCAAATGTGCCGATGGAACGGATTCTGGATATGGGGCTTGACGATGCCTACTTATTTGAACGTGGCTCTGCTCCCCGTAAGGTAGATAAAATGAATTTATACGAAAAGGAGAAGGATGAGAATGGAGACAATGTCACTGGAAACCCTGATAGCAAATGCAAAAGGGAACATAACCAGTCGGGACGCATACATTCAGCAGGCAATAGAGCGGCTAATGAATGCACCGCTCCGTCTGTTTATTAACCGTTCCCGTAAGGGAGAAGTGAATGACCTGGTAACGATGAAAAACATATTAAGATATCTGAATCTTTCGGATGCGTATCTGGAACAGCCGTTCAAGGATTTGATATATCTGATACTGGCATATGCCAGCTCCGAGGATGAGGATAAAAGGATTTCTGCCGGGAATGCAATTATGTATCTCGCAAAGATGGTATCCATTAACAACTTGTATATATACAAGAGGTAAGGGAGGAATTGCAATGAAAAAATCGCTGGATGAAAGAGTCAGGCTCTGCAATGCCGGGTTGCAGGGATTTTACAGTATGGAAGACCGGTTGCTGAATCTGAAAGTATCTGACATGCTGAAGCATCTGGAAAAGCAGGACAAGGATATTACAAACAGAATACAGAAGGGTGAGAGAGAGAATGAAGCCCTTGGAGATGTGATAGAGCAGATTATGGAACCCTTTGAGAATGGGTATATGCCACAGGAGAAGGTTCCCCATCTTATCTATTTGTTACTGATAGAGCCGTTTGCCATGTGGATAAAAGAAACCGGTTATGTGCCGGATGATGAATTCCTTACCCAGACCGGTATTATCGGTCAGCCGATAGAAACGGTTGGGGATATTCCGTATGGTGAGAATCTGTTCGGTGATGACAGCTATGATTATGACGATTGCGATTACGAAGTATGATATGCTACATAGCTTCCATAACTCCGGGCAGACCTATGACAATGACCGATATGGAGATACAAGAAAGGAGAATTACGATGCGAACACCAAAACTAATGAAGGAAACCGCAAGGGGCTGTGAGCTTTACTTTTTGGAGGACAGTTTTTTCCATAACAGGGAAATATTCATGACGGATTATGTGAATGCAGATTCGTCAAATGAACTAATCAAGCAGCTTTTATATCTGAATCAGGAAAATCCGAAGGAAGAAATCACCATATATATCAATTCTCCGGGAGGGGAAGTCATCAGCGGACTTGCAGTATATGACTGCATCCGTCTGATGCAGGCACCCATAAGAACCGTCTGTACCGGTATGGCAGCCAGTATGGGTTCCATACTGTTCCTTGCCGGAGATAAAAGAGAGATGCTTCCTCATACAAAAATCATGATTCATGACCCTGCATTTCATAATCTCGATATTGGCGGTGTAAAGCCTTTAGAGATTCAAAAAGAGGTAGACAGAATCATGGAAACAAGGAATATTCTGTGCGGAATTATCGCAGACAGAACAGGAAGGACAAAGGAAGAAGTCTTTGAGAAAACGAAAACAGACAGCTACTTTACGGTTGAGGAAGCCATGGAATTCGGACTTGCAACAGCAGTTGTAAAGTCTCTGTAAGGAGGTGGAATACATATGGAAGCAGGCAACAGAATTCTTGCAAAAGGGGTCAGTGTTTCAAATGATATGCATAGAACCCGATTAAATAATAATGATGTAATAATCGGTGCCTCCGGCTCCGGAAAAAGTACCGGGTATGTCATTCCGAACATCAGACAAAACAGCAACAGTATGATAATTGCTGATACCAAGAACAGTCTGTATCGGAATCTGCACAGGGGACTGGAAGCGAAAGGCTATATGGTCAGGGTGTTGGACTTTGTCAATCCTCAAAAATCCTGCCCCTACAATCCCCTTGCTTATATCAGAAGCAACCTTAAGACGGGGAAATGGAAGGAGCAGGATATTATGAGTATAGCGGGCATGATGATTCCGACCAAATGCAGGCGAGACCCGTTCTGGGAAGAATCTGCAAGAATGGTACTAGCAAGCCTGATTGCATTTGTAAAAGAGGCACTTCCGGTAGAGGAGCAGAACATGGTAAGTGTCACAAAACTTTCTAAGATGTTAAATGATACCGAGATGATAGAGGCGATGTTTATTCATTTGGAGGAGGAAGAACCGGACAGCTTTGCGGTCAGGAAGTTCAAATCCTACAGAGAGGTTATGTTTACATCGAAGAAAACATGGTGCTGCATTTTGCAGTATTTGAATAAGGCTTTAGCCCTGTATGATTTTGCGGAAATAAGCACCATATATGGGAAACCTACCA
>CAVKUW010000063.1:0-621 GCA_963659815.1 Butyricicoccaceae bacterium | reverse complement strand
CGTTAAAGCTGGAAGAACTTGGTCGGAGAAAGACAGCCCTGTTTGTCAATGTAAGTGATACGGACAGGACATTTGATGTGCTGGTAAATGCCTTTTATACACAGGTGTTCCGGTCTCTGTGTGCGGAGGCAGACAGGAATTCAGATGGAAGGTTACAGGTGCCTGTCCGAATCATTCTGGACGATTTTGCAACGAATGTTGTAATACCGGATTTTGAAAAGACCGTTTCGGTTATACGTTCCAGAAACCTGTCTGTCAGTATCATTTTGCAGAGCATCAGCCAGTTGGAAACGCTGTATACGATGCCACAGGCAGTTACCATATTAAATGGCTGTGACCATATGGTATATCTTGGCGGTCAGGATATCAGCACCGCAGAGTATATCAGCAGCAAGGCAAATCAGCCCGTTGAAAATGTCTTAAACATGGAGCTTCATGATGCTTATATATTTGAAAGAGGAGCCAAACCGAGAAAGGTTGAAAAGATGGCAGTTTATTAAACATACAGGATTTGATGAAAGGAGTGGGCGTTATGTTCGTGTATCAGGACAAAATTGAGAAAAATATACCTCTGCAAAAGGAAGATGTTTTGCATAGTACGGTACGCAGACAGAACAGCGG
>CAVKUW010000062.1:0-2596 GCA_963659815.1 Butyricicoccaceae bacterium | reverse complement strand
CTGTAAAATGAATTCCTTCGGTGGACTGCACATATACCTTCGCATTGCTCTTTCCGCCCATTCCGAACATCATGGAATTCTTGCCGCCTGCCTGCTCCATCATCTTCTTTGCAAGGAATCTTCCAAGTATCCAGAACAGCAACAGCGGCAGGACAACTGACATCAGGAAACTCATAAATGGAGATGTTTTCGTCTCAATCTCCTTTGAGAACTTCGCGCCGCTGTCATACAAGCGCTGGGTCAGGTCATCATCCGGCATGAGTCCGGTCTTGTAGATCATGCTCTCCGCCTTATCTGTAAATGTGATCTGTGTGCTGTCAATCTGCACCTGACCGATATCCTTATCCTCGGTCATCTTCATAAATGTTCCGTAATCAACTTCCTTCACCTGTCGTTCTGCCAGCATTGGGGTGATAAATAAATTAAACACCAGCAATACAACCAGCACGATTCCATAATAGAAGATCAACGGACGTTTTGGTGATTTTACTTCTTTCATCTTTCATGCTCCTTTCACGCTTGCCTGTTGCTACTCTCCGTATTTCTCTTTCACTACTTCTACAATCATCTCGTAGTTCGGCATCTCTACTCCATATTGTTCTCCAAGACGAAGCGGCTCATACAACAGGCCATCGATTTCCGATGGTTTTCCCGCCCAGATATCGCGCTGCATCGAGGTCGAAGCCTCCGGTACAAGTGCATCCAAAATATCCAGATTCGTCTTCTCAATATCAACTAAAAATGGGATTCCCATTGCCGTTGCAAGTGCGTCGATCTCCTTCATGCATCGGATCAGCAGCATCCGCTCTTCGCCTGCACGCTGGAACACTTCTGCTTTCGCATCATAATACAGACCACAGGCTGCCATCGGCGATACATACGCGTATTTCTGAAATGCATCCCGCTCGATCTGGTCAGAAAGCACCGCATCGATGCCTGCTGCCTTTAATTCCTGCTCCAATAAGAACATCTTCCGGCAAAGTTCCTGTCCCTTCCGTGCGCCAAATACAATACGGAAGATATCACCTTTTTGCAGGATCACACCCGGCTCCTTGATCTCCGCCGCAATATAGATACAGCCATCCACAACGGTTGCATCCGGCAGCTCCTGCTGCAGCTTCGCACCGGTTCCGTAGATGTTCAGGATCGGAACGATCAACGTCTCTGCATCACTATGTTCTCTCAAAAATGGAATGATATCCGGAATCGAATATCCTTTGACACACACAAACAGGACATCCGGAATCTCCGCATATCCTGCCTCATCAACTGCCTTTATATCTGTCACGGTAAATGTCTGGCTTGGTGACTCCACACGTATACCATGCTCTTTGATTGCTGTAAGATGCGCGCCGCGCGCAATCAATGTCACATCCTGTCCGGCTCTCGCCAAAAATGCGCCGATGCTTCCGCCGCATCCACCGGCTCCTACAATTGCGTATTTCATATACTATCTGCCACGTGCCCTGTGGCATCTCCTTTCTTACCCTTTTCATTATACTACCAAATCTGTGATACATATTCTATAACAGATTTATGTTTGTTTTGTGAACAAATCCGATATTTGAAGAATTTTAGTATAAATATCGTTATTTGTCCTGTTTTTTCACCTTCACGATCACGATCGTCAGATAACTCGTCGCCTGTGTCAATGCATCTACCCCCTGCATCACGATTTCATCCGGCAATCCACAGTTCGAAACGCCATAGATCTCCAGCGTTTCGTCCTGTTGTTCCCGTCTCGCAAGCTCTGTCCGAAGCACGTCAATCAACTGTTTCAGTTTCTTCCCTGACTTCATATAGATGCGTGTCCCCGTGTAATCCGTCGTATCCTCCACCGCATAGCTGCCCGGAATAATATGGATCTCCTCGCCCTGATCCGCAAGGGAGATTCCAAGTCTTGCCGCCACCGCACAGAAAGAAGGCACGCCACTGATCATCGATGCAGGCATCCCCGCTGCAATCACACGCCGGTGAATATAATGATACGTTGAGTACACGCTTGGATCACCGATCGTAAGAAATACAAGCGTCTTCCCCTGCCGCATCCGTGCCTGCACCTCGTCAAAACAACGATTCTGTGCCGCGCGAAGCACGTCAGCATCCTTCGTCATCGGAAACTGCATCGGGCAGATCTCCTTTCCCTCAATCTCCGGCACGACCTGCCGCACGATCTTATAGGCATAACATTCTTCTTTCTTCTCATTTGGCAGTAAGATGCAGTCACTCTCCCGGATTGCACGCACCGCTGCCAGCGTCAGAAGCTCCGGATCTCCCGGACCAACTCCGACACCAATCAATCTTCCTTCCATCTATCTATTTCCTCCTGCAACACATACCAGCCGGACTTACCAGCGGATATTTGTCTGTTGTATTTTAATTATCTAAGTAATCCTCCAGTGCCGTTTTCCCACGATACGTGCTCACATTAAATGTCCTTACGCCTCTCCGGCTCGTGCACATCTCACTGTGATACGAAAGCATATTCGAGATCTGCCAGTCATCATTTTCATCTGTCCAGATACCACGCGCCTGCGCCCAATCTACAAACTCAAATACCGCCGGTGTCGTATCCGCAGAGCGCTCTTCCATATAC
>CAVKUW010000061.1:0-10981 GCA_963659815.1 Butyricicoccaceae bacterium | reverse complement strand
GCATAATCTTATCTGTCACAACCATGTCCTTCTCAAAGTCCGTGTCTGTGATTGAATCCTTCTGTGCTTCGTAATAGGTGGCAAATGCGGACTGCAGATCTTCCTTTGCCTGCTTGACAGATTTCCTTGTGGCAAGCTTTTCCTTGTTATGGAAATATTTACAATCCTTCTGGCTCCAGATCGTCTCAAAATAAGCAAGCAGCTGGTTCACGGAACTATCTGCCTGCGGATTCTCACAGACGACCAGCACATCGCGGTCATAATTCTTATGTCCCGGAAATTCACCAAGGAAATAATTGTACGTGTTTCGTCCGCCAAGGATGTATGTCTTCCCATCTGCGATCAGATATTTGTCATGCATGCGCCCCATCATCTCCCAAGGTTTCAATGGATTCGCACGGTTATACACCTTGATTTCGATATTCGGATGGGACGACATCGCATAGAAATATGCATTTCCTTCCATTGCCGTCCAGCTCTCGAATCCATCCACCAGGATACGGATGCGCACATTCCGCTCCGCTGCCCGCAGCAAAGCGCCCATCATGATCTGCCCGCTGTCATCATCATGAAATGCGAACGTGGACAGGACGATTTCTTCCTTCGCCTGTTCAATCAGACGGACACGCTGCAACAGCGCATCTCCATTTTCCTCGATGATACAGGCACGTTCTTCCACTGACGCGTCCGTATAGATATCTTCTGGATGCAGGCTCTGTTTCGTCTCTTCCGAGAGTTCCGGCTGCTTTTTGTATGCAGCAAATATTCCAATCATTTCATATAGCAGAATGATCACGATTGCGCCAGCGACGCAACCGATCACTCTAATCACTCGATGCTTCCTCATTGATTATCTGTTTCTCGCCTTTGTCTTGATTTCTTCCTCAATCTTTGCAACAAACTCGTCCAGACCTACAACGGTTGTATCTGCCTGACCATGCAGTCTGTAAGATACCGTGTTGTTTTCAACCTCGTTGAAGCCAAGAACCAGAAGATACGGAACCTTCTCCACCTGACCTTCACGCATACGGTAGCCAAGCTTCTCTGCTCTGTCGTCTAACTCTACACGGACATTCTTGGCATCCAGTGCATCCACAACCTTGTGTGCATATGCCATCAGCTCTTCGTTGTCTGTCTTAACCGGCATAACCTTTACCTGAACTGGTGCTAACCATGTAGGAAGGTTGCCCTTTGTCTCCTCCAGAATGTATGCCATGAAACGATCCAGTGAACCAAGGATTGCTCTGTGCAATACAACTGGTGTCTTCTTCTCGCCATCTTTGTCGATATAAGTAAGCTGGAACTTCGCTGGCAGACAGAAGTCAAGCTGGCAGGTAGAAAGCGTATATTCATTTCCGACAGCCGGCTTTACATTTACATCAAGCTTTGGTCCGTAGAATGCAGCCTCGCCGATCTCCTCTGTGTACTCGATGCCAAGATCGTTCAATACCTTACGAAGTGCATCCTCAGCTGTGTTCCACATTTCATCATCATCGTGATATTTTACCTTGTTCTCCGGATCACGCAGAGACAGCACGCAACGGTAATCTGTGATACCGAAATCCTTATATGTGCTGAAGATCAGGTCTACAACCTTTGAGAACTCATCCTCGATCTGCTCCGGTGTCACGAACAAATGCGCATCGTTCTGACAGAAATGTCTGCCTCGCTCGATACCCTTCAAAGTACCACTTGCCTCGAAACGGAAGTCGTGTGCGATCTCACCAATACGGATTGGGAGGTCTTTATAAGAATGCATGCGGTTTGCATAAATCATCATGTGGTGTGGGCAGTTCATTGGACGAAGAACGAAGGACTCACCCTCTACGTCCATAGCCGGGAACATATTTTCCTTGTAATGATCCCAGTGACCGGATGTCTTGTACAGATTTACCGTACCAACACATGGTGTCATAACGTGCAGGTAGCCAAGCTTACGCTCCTTATCCTTGATGTAGTTCTCCAGCTCCTGCCAGATTGTATAACCCTTTGGAAGGAACATTGGAAGTCCACGTCCAACGAGATCGTCTACCATGAACAGCTGCATATCCTTACCGATCTTTCTGTGGTCTCTCTCCTTTGCCTCTTCGAGAAGCTTCAAGTGTGCTTCCAGCTCTTCGGCTGTCGGGAAGCAGACACCGTAAATTCTCTGCAATACCTTGTTGTTGCTGTCGCCCTTCCAGTAAGCGCCTGAGTGGCGAAGCAGCTTGAAGTTACGGCAAAGCTTTACATTGTCTACGTGAGGACCACGGCAAAGGTCTGTAAAGTCGCCCTGCTCATAGCAGGAAATAGTTCCATCTTCCAGATTGGAGATCAGATCCAGCTTGTACTCATCATCCTTGAACATCTCCAGAGCCTCTTCCTTGGAAATCTCCTTACGGATGATCTTCTTGCCGGACTTTGCAACCTTCTTCATTTCCTTCTCGATAGCTGCGATATCCTCGTCACGGATTACATCATCGCCAAGATCTACGTCATAGTAGAAGCCTTCTGCAACGACTGGTCCTACCCAGAACTTTGCCTGTGGGTACAGGTGCTTGATTGCCTGCGCCATCAGATGGGCACAGGAGTGATTCAATGTTTTTAACTGCTCGTCTTCTTTGAAATTTACCATTTTCGTTCTCCTTTTTATTTCTATCATTTGACAAACATTCACATTCTACATCCATATATTTCGATAATAATTCATTCCATATACGATGTATTGAAACCAAGAAGTTCTAAGATGTTCTGATGCAATTATTCATATCGTACGTAACCGCCGCCAATTCGCCGTCCATGGCTCAGTGGCGGCTTGTTTGAACATCGTGTTCAAACATTACTGATATTCTACAGAACATCAAGAACTTCTAGATTTCAAACATATTGTATATTTCATGAATGATTACCGAAATATATGCTTGCACATTTGTAATTTTGTTTGTCAAATGATTAATGATTAAATTACCAACAAAAAAACACCTTGAGATACAATGCCTTAACCTTGTATCTAAGGGTGTTTTCACACGGTTCCACCTTAGTGTTTCACTTCATTTGGCTTTAACGCATGCCTTACGGTGACGCTTCAACAACCGGATGTCCGGTCATCTTCTACGCACAGCTCGGGAATGGTTTTCATACATTTCTTCCATAAACGGCTTCCAGCATCTGCCGTTCTCTCTGGATGGTGCCCATGCACTACTCTTTCCGTCAACGCTTTTTCCTATATACATGGGTATTATACCACAGGATTTTTGTTTGACAACCCGATTTTTGAATAAAACAATTATTTCCATCATTATTTTTTTGAATTATGAAAACAGCATATATTTTTCAGTCCTGTATGTCTTCACGATCTGTTCCCTGCAATGTATAAATCCGAAAATTCTGGTTCATACTTTCGGAAGAATCTATTTTCAAAGGAGTACAATCATGTCAGAAATGTTTTGTTTTCAATGCCAGCAGACCGCAGGCAACAAAGCCTGTGTGACAACCGGTGTCTGCGGCAAACAACCGGAAACCTCCAACCTGCAGGACGAGCTTGTATGCGAGCTGATCCAGCTTGCCGAGGCAGCTACGAAGGAGCAGAATTTCACCCCGGAATCCTGCCGTCTGATCATCGACGGACTTTTCACAACGCTTACCAATGTGAATTTTGATAACGATGCAATCCGGGATTTTATCCATCGTGTCATCGCCGAGCGGGAACGCATCGGTTCCGCACATGCTCCGGTTATCTCTCTGTGGGATGGCGCAAACGATATCGTATCACTTCGTTCCACACTTCTCTTCGGACTGAAGGGCATGTCTGCCTACGCGCATCACGCCCGCAACTTAGGCTATGAGAACGAAGAAGTCAATCAATGGTTTTACAAGGGATTATGCGAGGTCAACCGGGAACACACCGTGGAAGAATGGATTGCCCTGATCATGGAATTCGGACAGGTTAATTTCAAATGTATGGAATTGCTCGACACAGCAAACACAGAATCGTTCGGAACTCCGGAACCAAAGCGTGTGCATACCGACATCCGGAAAGGCCCATTTATCGTTGTCTCCGGGCACGACCTAAAGGACATGTCCGAGCTGCTTGCACAGACCGAAGGAACCGGTGTCAACGTCTACACACACTGCGAGATGCTTCCGGCACACGGCTACCCGGAGCTTGCGAAATACAAGCATCTTGCCGGGAATTTCGGAACAAGCTGGCAAAGTCAGCAGACGGAATTCGAGAATATCCCTGCCCCTGTGCTTTTCACGACAAACTGTCTGATGCCGCCGCGTCCAAGCTACGCTGACCGCATCTACACGACATCCGTGGTCGGCTATGAAGGGATGAAGCACATTACCGGAGATAAAGACGGGCACAAGGATTTCAGCGAATTGATTGCACACGCCAAACGCTTGGGCGGCTACGAACACGACCACAGTATGAGCGGTATCAACGGCGGTCATATCGTAACGACCGGTTTCGCACACGGTGCGGTCTTGTCGCACGCAGATAAAATCATAGCCGCCATCAAGAGCGGTGCGATCAAACACATCTTCCTTGTCGGCGGCTGTGACGGTGCCCATCCGGGGCGGAATTATTATACCGAATTTGTAAAGCAGACACCGATGGATTCTCTCGTCCTGACGCTCGCCTGTGGGAAATATCGTTTTAACGATATCGACCTTGGAGAGATTGATGGGATTCCTCGTATCTTAGACATGGGACAGTGTAACGATTCTTACAGCGCCATCAAGGTTGCCCTCGCGCTTGCAGATGCATTTTCGTGCAGCATCAACGAGCTTCCGCTCACCCTCGTCTTATCGTGGTATGAACAGAAGGCGGTCTGCATCCTGCTCACCCTGCTTTCGCTCGGTGTAAAAAATATGTATCTTGGTCCGACGCTCCCGGCATTCATGTCCGAGACAGTCGTCAAATTCTTGGTCGATACCTACCAGCTCCAGCCACTGACTGCACCGGAGCAGGATATGGATACGATTTTCGGCAGAGGGTAATTTACTCTACCCCTTTTAATACTTCGATCATGTCAAGCTTCTTGATCCGCTTTGCGAACAGGAAGCTGACAAGAACGGAGATTACCAGCACGAAGGCGCCTGCTAATACATAGTCAAAAGCCGGAACCTTGAGCATGTAATCGTAATTTTCTCCGTTGCTGTTCATCATCGCATTTAATGTCATGTTGCCAAGCGGTGCGCCCAGCACGATTCCGATGAGTGAAAGCCAGAAGTTCTGTCTGGAAAGCATGCCACGGATCTTCGCAGACTGCATACCAAGTACCTTCAGGGTTGCAAATTCCTTGATACGCTCATTAAATGACAGCGAACCGGAATTGTACAGTACCGTTACAACCAATACAGCGGAGAATATAATCATGGCGAAGATCATGATACTCATAACCTCCATGCCCTTCTCATATGCTTCCTTCATCTCGGTCTGATTGTTCACGCCGCTGACATAAGAAAGTGTCTTCTTACTTTCAGCATTCTTATTGTCTGTCATAAGCAAAGTCGGTGTATAGGTTGCCCCGGTCTTCTCGAAATCTTCTTTCAAAAATGCAATTCCCTGTGTATCAGAGTTTCTGTAAATTGCTCCAACCTTTGCCTCATACCATGTATTTTTGCTGTACAGGTGCCAGTAGATCGTGTCACCGACATGGATCTTCATTGTCTCAGAAAGCTTGCGGCTGACACTGACAGTCCCCGGCTTGATCGAAGTGATATTGTTGTCAAGATCGAGAATATTGTACAGCCCTTTTCCCTCGATCACAGTGATCGTCTGTTTCTTCTTCTCATCCGTCGTTGGATTCTGTACCTTGGATACTTCGATCTGGTCGATCATCACCAGTTCTCCGCCAAGCTCCTCCTGCATCGCATTTACCTCGGACAGCGACGCATCGGCGGAAAGTTTCACCTGATATTCAGATACAGTTGATTTGCCAAACATCAGATCTTCCATCTGCGGTACAAGCTCATTGCAGCCTACACCATATAACATCAGAAGCATACCGACTGCAGTTCCGATGATCGACATGAAGGCACGCAGCTTCGAACGTGAGACATCGCGCAGATTGTACTGTGCCTGAAACGAAAGCTTATTCCAGAACGGCAGCTTCTCGAACAGGCAGCGTTTACCCTGCTTCGGTGGTGCCGGGCGAAGTGCCTCAGCCGGACGGATCTTCAGAAGCTTCTTGCAGCTTAAGAAGTCTGCCAGCACACATGCGGCTACGATTGCCACGCCGACAACCAGATAGATTGGGTGGAAGATGGAATGCAGTCCCGGTACAATATAATATTCTTCAAACAGGCTGATCAACCACGGGCATGACCAGAACACACCGAGAAGGATTCCGGCAATCACTCCAAACAAGGAGATAAACAAGCTAAAGCTCAAATAATGGAACAGGATCTTTCCTTTCTTCATACCAAGCGCGTTCATCGTTCCGATCTCCGTCCGCTGCTTGTCAACCATACGCTTCATGGACGTTGCAATGACAAGGATCGCGATACCCACGAAGATGATCATAAAAGAATACGAAAATGTCTGGTGCTGGTCCAGCTCACTGTCAAGTCTTGCCAGTCCCGGTACTGATTTCCGGTCGATCATCGCAGAATATCTGTGATCGATTGCATCGGCGATCTCGTCCTCATGTGCAAGTGCCTTTCCGTCGTTTGTCTTGATCACCATCTGTGTGTAAGGCATCATCTTCGTAAGCTTCTCATCACTCATCTTCTCGACCAGTGTCAGAAGCATATCCTGTGACAGATCATCCACGCTCATACCGAATTCATCCAGCTTATCAAGCACTGCCTGATAGGTATCTGCATGCTTCTTGATATCCGCCGCCGTAATCTTCTCCTGTTTGATCAGATGCGTTACATACTCCCGAACCGGAAATGCATCATACGACATATACGCCATCGTGATGTTCTCCAGATAGGTATCCGCATCGCCGTCCGCCTGCCGGAACTCATACTCCACAGACTCGACCAGACCACGGATCGTCTTCGTAAATGTCACACCATTATATTCGATCGTAAATGCATCGCCGACATGCAGATCACGTTTCTTCGCAAATGCATTTGCAATCCACACACCATCGGTATCGTCCGGATTGAAATCCTCCCCTTCGATCAGATACGGTGTATTCACTTCATTTTCTTTCATTAAGAACAGATCGACCTGTGCGCCATCCTGCTTCGGTGCACTCGCTGTCACCTGCATCCGCAGCTGTGCCTGCTCCACAAAATCCAGATTCTTAACTGTTGCAAGCTCGTCACTTGTAAAGCCTTCTCCGTACATCCAGATATCGGAGAGATTACATGCATCGTGATATTTGCTTCGCGCCACATTCTGGGATACAACATGTCCCTCCATCGTGATAAAAAGCATCATGGCAATGGCTGCAAGCAAAAACACAGAGAAGAATGGTCCAAAGTTCGATTTGAACTCACGCAGCATCTTTCGAAATAGCATTACCACTCCACCTCCTCAACTGCAAGTGGGTGTTCATTCGCGATCACTTCACGGATCTTTCCGTTCTTCATGCGGATAACCTTATCTGCACACTGCGCGATATCCGCGTTGTGCGTAACTAAGATGACGGTGTTCTTTCCCTCGCGGCTCTGCTTCTGCAAGAGCGACAACACGATTACACCCGTCTCCGAATCAAGCGCACCGGTCGGCTCATCGCCAAGGATGATACGCGGCTTTTTGGAAAGTGCACGTGCAATCGATACACGCTGCTGCTCGCCACCGGATAACTGCGATGGGAACTTATCTTTATGATTTGCAAGACCAACCGCAGCAAGCATCTCATTCGGATCAGTGGCATCCTTCACAATGCTCTTCGTAAGCGCGACATTTTCCCGTACCGTGAGACTTGGAATCAGATTATAAAACTGAAAGATAAATCCGATCTTACGTGCACGGAAATCCGACAACTGCTTATCGTTCATCGCCGATACTTCCTCACCATCGATCAGAACCTTACCGGAGGTCGGCAGATCCATGCCGCCAAGCATATTCAACACGGTTGATTTTCCGGCTCCGGACTGACCGAGGATGACAACAAATTCGCCCTCCTCAATCGTAAAGCTCACATGGTTGTTCGCATACTGCAATGCCTCTCCCTCTCCGTAAGTCTTTACGACATCCTGAAATTCGACAACGGTCTTTTTTCCTGTACCACTCATACATTTATCCTCCATCTCTTTTAATTGTAATAACAGCCTATAAAAATCTGTATAAATACAATTTATCACACAAAAATCGGCAATGGTTAGCATATGCTAACCATTACCGATTATAGCACGTTCCCTTACATATGAAAAGCTATTCATATGATAATGTTTATCACATTTTTATCGCAACACATAACATACTTTGTTCTATTGTCAGATGAAGCTTTCCGCCATGCAGCTTCACGATCTCATTTACAATGGAAAGTCCCAGTCCATGTCCGCCTGTTCTCTTGCGGTTTTCCTCCTTCTCATAAGGTTTCAAAAGCTTCCTTGCCGTCTCTGTCGTAAGCGTTCCCGCGTAAGTATTCCGGATCTGGTATGAGCCATTTCCAATGTTGATCTCAATCTGTCCGTCATCTTCTCCATGCAGGATAGCATTCTGCAGCAGATTGTCGATCATCTGCCGAAGCATCGCCTCATTTCCGCGCATCTGCCCCTCGCCGGTCACGGAGATATGCTGTCCATGTTCCTCTGCAAGCTCCTTGTATTTTCCGATCAATGCGTCCGTCTGTGCGCGCATATCGACCTCTGTCTTTCTGCCGATTCTGCCTGTCTGGCTAAGCTTCGAGAATCCAAGTGACTGCTCGATCATACGGTTCATATCCGCGATATTCTTAAGCATCTCCTCCGCATAATATTCCCGCTTTTCCGTATGCACATTTTCCTTCAGATTCTCAGCCATACCGGATAATATCATCAGCGGACTTTTCAGATCATGTGCCATTGCATTCGTAAGGCTTCGCTGATAATCTTCGAGCTCATACCTTGCCTTAAGCCGCACGTAGGTAAACCGGGACCATAGGAAGCTGATGAGCAGGATTGCAAGGAACAGACAGATTACGAACTTCTGTACAAAGCCACGATTTGCCTGAAGGAAATCATAATTATATGCCAGCACAACCGTGTATTCCGGATTCCCATTGATCAGATCTCCAACTTCTATCACGTTATATTGTGCATATGTCTTTGCGAAATATCCCCATTCCGCTGTGACACCAGCACCTTTTAACTGTTTGTCATCCTTGTACTCATCATACACATCATATGCAAACTGCAGAAGCTCCGAAATCTCTGCCGACCGAATTCCAAGAATCGGGTACCATCGTGTTCCTTCTCTCGTCCATCTGTCATAGGTTTCCTGTACCGCTTTCATGCCTTCTAAATGTTCCGGTGTAAAATCATAGGTTTTTACCACTTCCCCTTGCTCTAAACAAGATACGGTACTGAAATAAAACTGTCGTTTCTCTTCATCTACATATAGATCTCCGAATTCCATTCTTTCTCCATTTTCAATGTTGCCATAGATAAAATAGTCGTTATAATCCTGAAGAAATTCATCCGACAGCTCCTGCGCACATGTATAATAAGACTGGTACAGATTTATTGTATGGTCTTTCTCGTCTCCTACCGGTTCATACTGATCACAGTACAGATAAAACCGTGGATTACTGTCAATCAAAAGCTCTCCATTTTCATTATAGATCGCCGCTGCCGCTGCAGATACGCCATACGTGCCCATCAATCTGTTCGGAATCATACGGTACATATACGCGCCCATCTGATCATCGAACTCTTTTCCGGGCTTCATTCCCTGCGCAGTCAGTTCTTCATACCGCCGTTGGATATACGTCTGTATGATTTCCTGACATTGATCCATTTCAAATTCCGCGTTATTCTCCGTATCCTGTACCACGGATCGAAAATACCATGCACCACCCATTCCAAGAATCAGAAGCACAAGGACAAACCGTTCCAGCCACACCTGCCAGAACTTCTTCCGTTTCAGATACCAGTGATTCTTCCGGCTTTGCCGCGCATCTTTTCGCTCGGCTCGTTTTTGCCTGCGGATCGCACGCCTTTTTTTATTTGCTTCAAAATCCGGTAAAATCGTAAACTTCATATATACCCCTCCTTATCCTTCTACTCAATCATCTTATATCCTTTTCCTACCACCGTCTGAATCCGCTTTCCTTCCTCTCCAAGCGCATTCCGCAACTTCTTGATCTGGTTATCCACCACACGGTCAACGCCAATATAGTCATACCCCCAGATGTGGTTTAGAAGTGCGTCCCGTGACCACACGATATTTTTATGTTCCATCAAGAATCGCAGGATCTCATACTGCTTATTCTGCAGCTGTACTTCCCGCTCTTTCACGAATACCTGACAGCTCTGCTTGTCCATCCTGATATCGCCACAGGAAATCGTCTCCTTCTGGTTCTCCTGTTTTGTCCGCCGCAGGATGGCAAGTATCTTCGCATACAGTGTCGCCAGCGAAAATGGTTTCACGATATAATCGTCGCAGCCAAGTCCGTAGCCCCAGAGTATATCCTCCTCGCTTCCCTTCGCGGTCAGAAATACGATTGGAACCATATCTTTTCTCCGTATCGTCCGGCAAAGTGTGAATCCATCAATATCCGGAAGCATCACGTCGAGCAGGATCAAGTCAAATGTCTGGCGTTCGAGCGCGCCTTCGCAGGCTCTTCCGTCCTCGACAAGCGTCAGCCGCATCGTGTCTTTTCCTTTCTCGTCCATGTAATCTGCGATGACTTCCCGGATGGATTCGTCATCTTCCACCAACAGAATCTGGTACATACTGTTCTCCCCTTTACTTCATTGATACTATTTCTAACCAGTTTCATAATTATCATTTTTTATATCATATACGACACATGTGTCTTTCGTATATACTATAACAAAAAAATGCACAGGCATCTAACTTTTTGATGTCTGTGCATTTCTATGCTTCTTT
>CAVKUW010000060.1:0-30460 GCA_963659815.1 Butyricicoccaceae bacterium | reverse complement strand
AGCATGATTTTTTATTAACAAAATGGGTTACTTTGCCGAAAAAAATATAGTAAAAACAAATGAATTTATTATTAAAAAGATGGGACGTGATTTTGAATGCTGCATGTAATTGAGGAGTTTGTATTTTGGTATCCCGCGCTGATGTCTGTGGCATGGGTAGTTGGTGGTATCTTATTTTACTTTGGGAATGAACGCAGGGGACCTTTGCCGCTCTATGAAACGCCAATGGTGTCAATTCTTGTTCCTTGTTATAATGAGGCAGAAACAATTGCACATACGGTGATGGAACTATCAAAACTGCAATATCCGAATTATGAGATTATTGCAATCAATGATGGAAGCAGTGATAATACATCGGAAGTGATTCAAAGTCTGCTTCCGAAATATCGTAGGTTGCGATTTGTGGATCTGAAAGAAAATAACGGAAAAGCAAATGCGCTTTATCTGGGATTGATTGCTGCAAAGGGTGAGATTCTGATGGGGGTTGATTCAGACTCTTATCTGATGCCGGATGCATTAAATTATATAGTTCCGCATTTTACAAATCCGTATAATGGAGAACGTGTCGGTGCTGTCACGGGAAATCCGCGTGTTCGGAATCGCAGCTCTTTGTTGGCAAAATTACAGTTGTGCGAATATGCCAGTATTATCAGTCTGATCAAACGGACACAACGTGTCTGGGGAAAGGTTATGACGGTTTCGGGCGTTGTAGTTGCATTTCGTAAGCGGGCACTTTTGGACTGTAACCTGTGGGATCGGGATATGATTACGGAAGATATCGGTGTCACCTGGAAGCTGGAAAAGAATTTCTGGGATGTCAGGTATGAGCCAAACGCCCTCTGCATGATGTTGGTTCCAGAGACAGTCAAAGGATTGTTCAAGCAGAGAAAACGGTGGTCACAGGGTGGCATGGAAATATTACGCCGCCATTATGATGTGGTTGGACATTGGAAGACAAGAAGAATGATTCTTGTCTATTTGGAACAGATTACATCCATTGTCTGGGCAATCTGCTGGCTTCTGACATTGATTTTGCTGATTCTGGGGTGGATTTTCTTTGGAAAATGGTATGCACTTCCATACATATGGAAAAGTTTGTTTTTGTCTGTGGTTTGTATGATACAGTTTGTGGTTGCAATGATTCTTGACAGCAAATATGATAAGAACTTATTGCGAAACGGCATTGTTGCAATCTGGTATCCTTTTTTGTATTGGTATATCAATGCAATTATAGTGATATGTGCATTGCCATCCATGTTCCGTAAGAGAAAGAAAAAGGCTGTATGGGACAGTCCAGATCGGGGGTTGGAATAATATGAATGAGAATCGGGAAGATTTTACCAATCCATTACCGCAGAAGGCGGAATATGATATTCGGGATCATCTGATCTATGGAAAACAGAATACGTGGAAAAAGGTTGTAGAATGGATTATCACGATACTTGTCTGGGGAATCCTGCTTTCCTATGTTATCTATCTGGTATATGGCACACTTGCAATCAGGAATGATTGGTATTTACCGGAGTTTTATGTATATAATCGGAATATGGTTCTTACGATTGAACATTATTTCCATATTTTGTTTATTGCGGCACTTGTATTTGTTGTATTTTTTATTTTTTGGAAGAATTATAACAAACGAAAATATGGAAGACTGCACCGGCGGAGATTTCGTCCACCTGTTACAAATGATGAGATAGAGGAAATATTTCATCTTGATGCGAATCTGGTTCATGCGATGCAGGAGCGGCGAATGATTGTTTTGGAGCATAATATTATCCCGGATGAACTGGGGATGGGGAGAGAAAAACACAAAAAAGTGGAGAAGCTATAGTTTTTTAAGATTTGTTTAAGTATTTTTAAACAGCAAAAAGTCTTTACATCACAAAAAAACATTGATAAAATAACATTATTATAGAAAAATGTACAATTGTTCCGGATTATTTTGTGTAAACAAAACCCGTTAACCGGGTACGGATGGCAACAGGTGTTAAGGAGGTTCTCAATGGGATATAAGAGTGCTAAAAAGGTAATTACAGGCTATGAAAACATGTATGAGCAGATACGGAAAGCAGGAGATTCAGATCTTGGGTATAGGGATATGAATTCCCGTTTTCTGAATCTCGAAAAACAGTCTATGTCAGCTGAAGATTGGCAGGTAAGAGAGATTGAGCATAAGGCACGAAAGCGTCAGATAGAAAGAGAATGGCATCAGAAAAATGATGTGACAATTTATATGCAGATAGCAGGTCAGACTCGGCATGATGATACAGATGCAAGGTATTATGCACCCTTTGATTTGAAAATACTGGAAATCTTTTTGAAAAACAGTGCAAGAGGAAGAAAAGAAAATTCAGATGAGTACAACAGCGTTGTTACAGATCTGGAAATCTATAATCTTATATCTTCAAAAGCTGTGCCGGAGGAAAAAATATCCTTGCTGGAAAATCTGCAGAGCAGCTGTGGAACCTATATTTCGGGGAAGCATCCAATCAGCCGGGATGGAAAGAAGCGAAAAGCAATGATCACGCAGGTTTCTGAGCAGGTAAATTTACTGCTCGCAGATGCAAGAATAGCTGCTGCTGCGTTTAATGACCGGGAAGAGGATCAGATACATGAAGAAGACCGGGTAAGTAATTTTGATGAAGAGGATCAGATCAACAATCTGAACGAGGGACAAGAGCAGGACCAGCAGGAAGATCAGATAGCAGACCGGCAGGAAAACAACATTTTGCAGGAGGCCTGGGGTGAGGAAGAAGAGAAAAAACTCGATTCGAAGAGCATTGAGGAAATGAAGGATCTGGCGTACAGCAGTTATCGTGAGTTAGAAGAATATTGTGCGCGGTACAAGGTGAATTATCTGAGTACTCCGACAAACAGAAATGTATTTACCCAGAATGAATATACAATTGACATGCTCAATACAGCGTGCAAGGTGCATTTTAGACTGATTTCAATGGATTTAAAAGGTGAAATTGAGCTGACGGATGAGGAGCGTAAGGATCTTGATACGCATATGAAGCACATTTTTATAGCTTTAAATTATCCAGGTGGAGTAGATGAGAGCCAATCGGATATAATGTCTACCAGATTTTTTAATGCAATCGGATGGTCGGAGCATAAGCCGAGGATCTGCAAGAATATTGACGCTGAGATGAAAAAATTCCCTAATCGGGTTAAGATGTTCCATACTATAGCGAATAATTCAAAGTTGAATATGGAGAACATAGTATCTCAGGTAATTGGAAATAAACGTCAATACTATAGCTTTGGCTGTTATGGTCTGGGTCTTTATACTGCTGCAAGGGAACAGAAGGAAACAGATGATGTTGAGCATCAGGATCTGCTGGCAAGTGAACATAGCTGGTTATATGGGGATACAGTCGGTTCTGTTCAGTTTACCTTTACATTGAATGAGCATGCAAAGGTAATAGAAAGAAATGAAATTCCGGGCGTATTGGAAACGATAAAAAAGAAATATCCGCAAGCTTGTGAACGATGGAATTTCAAAACTGATTTTAGCGTGAAATATGGAACACATCTTCCTCCCGGTGCAGCGTTGCTACTGGCATTTATGGGTTATAATACGATTTGGGTTAAGAAGCCTGACAATAATGCAGATGCTGTGCTGGATTATTATTGTACAACGGATAGAAAAGCACTTTCTACAAGTGTTATGCTTCAACGACAGGACAGAAACTTTGAGCGCACTGAAAAGCCGGTTATGGATTATAAAGTGATTTAACATGGTGTATATAATATAGCTTACAGAAAGGCAGGTCATATAAAGTATGAGAGAATTGACAACAGGTGAATTGAGATTTATCGATGAGTCTACCAATAACTGGAGAATGTATATTTACAGTAAGAGCGGTGCCAAAGCCACGGGTGGGCTGCAGGAACAGATGAACGTCCTGTCAGAGCAGTATAAGGAAGCGTTCAGCGAGTTTTATAAAAATAGAATAAAGAAGGATTCTTTCGCAGACAGTATTGAGATAAAAAATGAGTTTGACAAGGCTTATGAAAAGAAAAACCCGGCATTTTATGATATCAATGCATTGATAGGAAGAGAAGTGAAGCTTGTGTCGGAGGTTATTGAAGCCGATAATCTGAATACTTATATCTCCTATATGAATAATGGAGAGATAATCGGTGTTATGGAAGGCCGCTTGACAGGAATCGGTGTCTCTAATGAAATAGATAAAAAGCCTGAAGGATTGGGTATCATCGAGATTTTCCCGGAGTATATTTGCATACACAGGATAGATACGTGTATGGATGTGAGTGAACAAGCAATATTGGATAGTATCGTGAAGCATATCAGGCAGATGCCGAAGGCAGACGAATTAGCGATATATATGTTTGAAACCGGTGAAGATCGGAAACCCAAACTTGAAGAAGTCGGATTTATCCGGGACAAAAGACAATTCATGTATGAACTTGGGATGTCATCGGATCTGAAAAAAATCACATTTGATAAAAAAAGTGAGATGAACGTTGTGCTCTTAGAGGAAGTGGAAGAGGATGAGGTGCTTGCATTTTTGATGAATGCACCGTATGATCCGTTTTTTCAGATTCCTTATTCAGATATTAAAGCTGATAATCTGTCCGGAAGCATTGTCTGTAAAAACAAGGATCGGATTTTGGCAATGATTTTAGTGGAGGATGATGACAGATTTATCAAAATTCCTTGGTATTATTATAAAGATAAGGATGCGGCGGATGCTTGCTTCTTTGTCCTGAAGAAGCTGATTAAAAATGATTATGATTCTGATATGCCGATACTCTTTTTGGATTCAGGAAAAAATAAAAAGGAACTGATGGACTATTTTTCTGAAAAAATCAAGGAGGTTCCTGTTCATGCTTACAGATGGAAGCCTTAATTATTTTTTGTTATAATTAGACAGGAAAAGTATAGATTAAATTATTATAATTTTAAGGAGATAAACAATGAGTAAGAAACCAGTTGTATTGATGGTACTTGATGGCTATGGTATTACCGATGAGACAGAGGGTAATGCAATTTACATGGCGAACACACCTGTGATGGATAAGCTGATGGCAGAGTGTCCATATGTAAGAGGAAATGCTTCCGGACTTGCAGTCGGACTTCCGGATGGACAGATGGGTAACTCTGAGGTTGGTCATATGAATATTGGTGCCGGAAGAATTATTTACCAGGATCTGACATCAATCACAAAGGCAATCGAGGATGGCGATTTCTTCGAGAACGAAGCAATGCTTGAGGCGATTGCAAACTGCAAGAAGAATAGTTCGGATCTTCATCTGTGGGGACTTCTGTCTGATGGTGGTGTACACAGCCACAATACACATTTGTATGGTATCTTAGAGCTTTGCAAGAAGCAGGGCTTTGATCGTGTATATGTACATCCATTCTTAGATGGTAGAGATACACCTCCGGCATCTGGTAAGGATTATGTTGCAGCACTCGTTAATAAAATGCAGGAGCTCGGAGTCGGTAAGGTTGCAAGTATTTCCGGCCGTTACTATGCAATGGATCGTGATAACAACTGGGAGCGTGTAGAGAAGGCTTATGCAGCTATGGTATATGGTGAGGGCGTAAAGGCTGCAGATCCTGTACAGGCAGTTGCAGATTCCTATGCAAATGACAAAACAGATGAGTTTGTACTTCCAACCGTCATTGAAGCGGATGGAAAACCGGTTGCAACGGTAAAGGCAGACGATTCCGTTATCTTCTTTAACTTCCGTCCGGATCGTGCGCGTGAAATCACAAGAGCGTTCTGTGCAGATGAATTTACAGGATTTGAGCGTAAAGGTGGAAAGCTTCCACTGACATATGTATGCTTCAAGGATTACGACGAGTCTATCCCGAATAAGATCATTGCGTTCAAGAAGCAGGAAATCAAGAATACATTTGGTGAGTATCTTGCAGCAAATGGTCTGAAACAGCTTCGTACCGCTGAGACAGAGAAATATGCACACGTTACATTCTTCTTTAACGGTGGTGTCGAAGAGCCAAATGAGGGTGAAGATAGAGTACTTGTAAAGTCTCCAGCCGTTGCAACTTATGATCTGCAGCCAGAGATGAGTGCACCGGAAGTATCCGAGAAATTAAATGTAGCCATCCGTTCCGGCAAGTATGATGTAATTATTATCAACTTTGCAAACCCAGACATGGTAGGACATACAGGTGTGATTCCTGCTGCTGTAAAGGCTGTTGAGACAGTTGACCAGTGTGTAGGAACTGCAGTAGAAGCAATCAAGGAAGTAGATGGCGTTCTCTTTATCTGTGCTGACCACGGAAATGCAGAGCAGATGATCAACTACGAGACAAAGGCACCTCATACAGCACATACAACCAACCCGGTTCCATTTATCCTTGTAAATTACGACGACAGCGTAAAGCTTCGTGAGGGTGGATGCTTAGCTGACATCGCTCCAACATTACTTGAGATCATGGGACTTCCACAGCCAGCAGAGATGACAGGTAAGTCATTGATCGTGAGATAAGAAAGGAACGATACCAATGAAGAAATTCTTAAAAGAGTTCAAAGAATTTGCCTTGAAGGGCAACGTGATGGAACTTGCCATTGCAGTTATTATTGGTGGTGCGTTTCAAGGAATAATTACAGCTTTTACGGATGATTTCATCAATCCAATCATCAATAGTATTGGTGGTGCAGAAATAGGTGGATGTTTCGAGATATTCAATACTGGACAGTATATAGAATATGGTGCTTTTATTACAGCCGTTATTAATTTTTTGATTATGGCATTTGTAATATTCTTCTTAATGAAAGCGGTTAATAAGCTTTTGTCTTTGGGACATAAAAAAGAAGAAGCAGCTCCACTTACAAGAAAGTGCCCATATTGCTACGGAGAGATCGATATCAAGGCAACAAAATGTATGCATTGTACATCCGATGTCTCTGATAGTGCACAGTTGTAAATACAAAACCTTTTTCGGTAGATAATGTTTGTTAATAATACGACTCTTTATATAGAGTTGCACTGACTTACCAATTCTTGGCAGACCGTTACATGCGGAAGTGAGCGAGAGCGCGTCTGCATAGAATTGTGTAAGCATGTGCAACTTGTATAGAGAAATGTATATTTCGTAACGATCTATTGCAAAAAGGTTTTTCTTATTCTGATAGCAGGAGGAAAAATCATTGAATTTTTTAGAGCAACGCATCTTAAAGGATGGCATAGTAAAAGAAGGAAATGTACTGAAGGTTGACAGCTTTCTGAATCATCAGATGGATGTTCGCCTGTTCGATCAGATCGGAGAGGAATTCAAGCGCCGCTTTGCAGATGAGAAAATCAATAAGATTCTGACAATCGAGGCATCTGGTATTGGTATTGCCTGTATCGCGGCGAGACATTTCGATGTTCCGGTTATCTTCGCAAAGAAGTCAAAGAGCATCAATATCGAGGGTGATGTGTATGTGGTGGAAGTAGAATCTTTCACACACAAGTGTAAGAACCAGGTTATTGTATCGAAGAAATTTCTGAATCCAGAGGATAGAGTGCTGATTATTGATGATTTCCTTGCGAATGGTTGTGCTTTGCAGGGACTTATCTCGATTGTAAAATCTGCTGGCGCAGAAGTATCTGGTATCGGTATTGCCATCGAGAAGGGCTTCCAGCCAGGCGGACAGGTAATCCGGAATCTTGGATACCATCTGGAATCCCTTGCAATCGTTGACAACATGGATTATACAACAGGTGAAATCAAATTCAGGTAGAATGCATAAGATGAGTAAGACAGAAGCTTCGATTGAAAATATTTACAAATTAGACGGAAGAGTGCCGGTTGCCAAGGCAATTCCGTTCGGATTACAGCATATTCTGGCGATGTTCGTAGCAAATATTGCCCCGATCATTATTGTAGCGGCAGCCTGTGGATTAAGTGTGAGCGAAAGTGCCGGATTGATCCAGAGTGCGATGATCATTGCCGGTATCGGTACGCTGATTCAGTTATTCCCGATCTGGAAGATCGGTTCCGGACTGCCGATCGTCATGGGAATCAGTTTCACATTTGTATCCGTGATGTGCTACATAGGACCAACCTATGGTTATAATGCAGTCGTTGGTGCTGTATTGGTTGGCGGTATCATTGAAGGTGTGCTCGGACTTTTTGCAAAGTATTGGACGAAACTAATTACACCAGTTGTCGCAGCCAGCGTTGTTACAGCGATTGGATTTTCGCTTCTCTCGGTTGGAGCTGCTTCGTTTGGCGGTGGCAGTGGCAGTGAGAATTTTGGCTCAGTGGAAAACTGGATTTTGGGTGTTGTTACACTTTTATGCTGTCTGTTGTTCCATATCTTTGCAAAGGGATATTTCAAACAGCTTTCTGTGTTATTTGGATTAGTTGTCGGTTATATTGTGGCAATTTGTATGCATATGGTAGACTTCTCGGCGATTTCTGGAACATCCGTAATCGCATTGCCAAAGCTTCTGCCTGCAAAGCCGGAATTTAATGTCAATGCAATTGTATCCGTGATGTTGATCTTCCTTGTCTCTGCGACAGAGACGATTGGAGACACTTCTGCACTTGCAGTATCTGGTCTTGGCAGGGATGCGACAACAAAGGAGACATCCGGCTCAATCGCCTGTGATGGTTTTGTCAGTGCATTATCATCCGTATTTGGTTGTCTGCCGATCACTTCTTTCAGCCAGAATGTTGGTTTGGTTGCCATGACAAAGGTTGTAAACCGTTTCACAATCGCAACTGGTGCGATCATTATGATCTTGGCAGGTATCTTCCCGATCTTCGGAGCTGTTCTTGCAACATTGCCGGATGCGGTACTTGGCGGCTGTACGATTATGATGTTTGGTACAATCGTAGTAAGTGGTATCCAGATGCTTGGCAGATGTGGCTATACACAGAGAAATATCACGATCACAGCGCTTTCGTTAAGTATTGGTCTTGGGTTTACGCAGGTGCCGGAGATCTTCGCGATATTCCCACGCATTGTCCAGACTGTATTTGCAGAAAACTGTGTGGCTGTTGTTTTTATCGTGGCAATTATCCTGAATCTTGTACTTCCGAAGAACATGGATGCACATACTCCAGATAAGGAAGCAGAGACAACTGCGGAATAGAAGATGAATTTAATATGAAAATGATGGAATTGTCCTGTAACAAAACCAGTTATGGGACGATTTTTATATGTAACTATGCATAAAATGCTTCGATTCGGAAATAATTAGCTTAGATTTAAAAATTTTGGGAGGCTGATTTGGATGGATCGGATCAAATATATACACGCAAGAGAAATACTGGATTCCCGCGGAAATCCAACGGTAGAAGTAGAAGTCGTCACAGAGAGTGGTGCGGCAGCGATCGCATCGGTGCCTTCCGGCGCTTCGACCGGAGAATATGAGGCACATGAGCTGCGCGATGATGAGCGGAGATACATGGGAAAAGGTGTAGAGAAAGCCGTGACGAATGTCAATACACGCATCAGTGACCGGCTGGTTGGTATGGATGTGTTCAATCAGGCATTGATTGACAAATATCTGACCGAAGCAGATGGTACGGAGAATAAATCCCGGTTTGGAGCCAATGCAATCTTGGGTGTCTCGCTTGCAGTTGCTCGTGCGGCGGCAAATTCCCTGCGCTTGCCATTATATCGGTATATCGGTGGAATCAACGCGAAGAAAATGCCACTTCCGATGATGAACATATTAAATGGCGGCTGTCATGCGGATAATACTGTGGATCTGCAGGAATTTATGATCGCACCGGTCGGGGCAGATTCGTTCAAACATTGTCTGGAAATGAGCGCAGAGATCTACCACACCTTGAAGCGCGTGCTGCATGAAAATGGACTTTCAAACGGTGTAGGAGACGAAGGTGGATTTGCGCCAAACCTCGCAACCTCAGCAGAAGTACTCGACTATCTGGTGCTTGCAATCAAGGAAGCAGGCTATAAACCATATGAAGATGTGAAGATCGCCATTGATGCAGCAGCAAGTGAGTTGTATGATGAGACAAGCGGGCTATATTATTTCCCTGGAGAAAGCCGGATGGCAGGCAGGGAGATCTATCGTAATTCTGAGGAAATGGTGCAGTATTACGAGGATTTGATTGGGAAATATCCGATTTACTCAATCGAAGATGGACTCGATGAAAATGATATGAAGGGCTGGAAGGTGCTTACATTCCGGCTTGGCGAGAAGGTACAGCTTGTCGGCGATGATCTGTTTGTCACAAATGTTGGACGCTTAAAGCAGGGAATCGAGGACGGTATTGCAAATGCGATTCTTATCAAGTATAATCAGATTGGAACTTTGACAGAGGCGATGGATGCCATTGAGCTTGCCAAGAAATCCGGTTATAAGACGGTGATTTCTCATCGCTCGGGCGAGACAGAGGATTCTTTCATTGCGGATCTGGCAGTTGCGGTGAATGCTGGACAGATCAAGACGGGTGCCCCGTGTCGTTCTGACCGTACGTCAAAGTACAATCAGCTTCTTCGGATAGAAGAAGAGCTTGGGAAATTAGCCATTTATGGAGATTTTCCTACTGCAAAATAAAATATTGCCATACAAATGCCAAATTTAGCAGATTTTTCTTAAATTATATATTGTATTTACGAAATTCTTATGGTAATATGTTCAAGTATGAGTTAAAATAATAAGGAGGAATTCTCGTGAAGACAGCGTTAATTATAATATTTTTGGTAATATCTGTTATCTTGGCAGTTATCGTTATGATGCAGGAAGGTAAAGGCGGTTTGTCCGGCGCAATCAGCGGCGGTGGCGCAGATACCTATTGGAGCAAGAACAAAGGAAAATCCAAAGAGTCTGTATTGAAGAAAGTTACAGTCGTTCTTGGTGTTTTGTATTTTGCACTGGCTTTGTTCCTGTCATCAAAATTCATTTAGATTTTACAAGCTGCTTTGATAAAAAGCAGCTTATTTTTTTGGGAGGTGTTACGTTATGGGAGAAAAAAGAGAACGCGTAAAACAGAAGTTATATGATTTTATTTGTGATGAACAGTACAAGCCGATGCGTCTCAAAGACATCCGTTTCCTGCTTCAGGTTAAGGATGCCGATAAAAAACGTGTGGAAGAAGCATTAAACGAGCTAGTAGAAGAAGGAAAGATTACTGTTACCCCGAAGGGTAAATATAAGAAACTGGATGATAAATTCTTAGTCGGTGATTATATCGGCAACAAAAAGGGATATGGATTTGTCCGTGTAGAAGGATATAAGGACGATTTCTTTATTCCAGCCAAGTTTTCGATGGGAGCCTTTCACGGGGACCGTGTCATGATTGCACCGGATTCTTATACGAAACAGGGAAAAAGCACCGAGGCAAAGGTTACTCAGATTTTAAAGCGTGGACTTACAACAATTGTTGGAACATATGACAAACAGCAGAACTTTGGCTTTGTGATCCCGGATAATCAGAAGGTGGCAGATGACATCTTTGTTGCAAAGAAGGATTCTATGGGGGCAATGACCGGACACAAGGTTGTATGCAGGATTACCAACTATGGTGCGGATCATAAATCTCCGGAAGGCGAGATTATTGAGATCTTAGGACATGTGAATGATCCAGGCACGGACATACTTTCGGTTGTGCGTGCATATGATATTCCTGTGGAGTATCCGGACAAGGTCATGGATTCCCTGAAGGATATCCCGGACGAAGTGGATGAGGCAGATTTTGCCGGACGTACAGATTTCCGTGATCTTCCAACTGTGACGATCGATGGTGAAGACGCAAAGGATTTGGACGATGCTATCACATTGTCCTTTGAAGATGGTGTCTATACATTGGGTGTGCATATTGCGGATGTATCACATTATGTAAAGGAGAAATCCCCACTTGACAAGGAAGCATTGAAGCGTGGTACAAGCTGTTATCTCGTAGACAGTGTCATTCCGATGCTGCCACACAAATTATCAAATGGTATCTGTTCTTTGAATGCCGGTACAGACCGTCTCACACTTAGCTGTGTGATGAAGTTTGACAAAAAAGGCAAGCTGTTGGATCATACGATCTGTGAGGGTATCCTGCATGTCGATGAACGTATGACTTATACAAATGTTGAGAAGATCTTAGAGCGGAGTGATGAGGAAGTATTGAAACGGTATGAACCTCTCGTGCCAATGTTTGATCTGATGCTGGAGCTTTCCACAATTCTTCGGAAGAACCGCCGGAAACGTGGTTCGATTGATTTTGATGTTGCTGAGACAAAGATTATTGTGGATGAAAACCACAAGCCAGTGGAGATCAAGCCATATGACCGGAATCCTGCAACGAAGATCATCGAAGATTTCATGCTGGCAGCGAACGAGACAATCGCAGAAGACTATTTCTGGCAGGAGCTGCCGTTTGAATATCGTGTCCATGAGCATCCGGATGAGGAGAAGATTGATATCTTAGCCGCATTCATCAATAATTTTGGACTCTTTATCAAGGCATCCAGAGATGAGACACATCCGAAGGAACTGCAGAAGATTCTTGATGAAATCGAGGGAAAACCTTACGAGGCTCTGATCAGCAAGATGATGCTCCGTTCGATGAAGCAGGCACGTTACTCGACGGAATGCACCGGACATTTTGGCCTGTCGTGCAAGTATTACTGCCATTTTACATCTCCAATCCGCCGGTACCCGGATTTACAGATCCATCGTATCATCAAGGAGAACCTGCATGGAGAGCTTTCTGAGAAGCGGATCGAGCATTATCGTCGCATTCTGCCGACCGTTGCAAACGATAATTCCGCCAAGGAACGTCGGGCAGAAGAAGCAGAGCGGGATGTCATTAAGTTAAAAGAGATTGAGTATATGTCGGAGCACATCGGGGAAGAATTCGATGGAGTGATCTCAGGCGTCACCTCAAACTACATCTTTGTGGAATTGGATAATACGGTGGAAGGCGCAGTTTCTGTTGCCTATATGTATGATGATTTCTATTATTTCAACGAGCAGGAATATGCGATGGTTGGAGAAAAAACAAAAAAGAAATATCAACTGGGTGACAAAGTGCGTATCAAAGTGTTAAAATGTGATAAAATTAAGAAAACCATTGATTTTTCACTGATTGATGGTAATATAGAAGGAGTTGAAAAAAGTGGCGAAGCAACGAGGGACGAAACTGATAGCCAATAACAAAAAAGCATATCACGATTACTTCATAGAGGACACATACGAGGCTGGCATTGCTTTAGTTGGAACGGAAGTGAAATCTCTCCGTATGGGAAAATGCAGTATTAAAGAAGCGTTTGTTGGTTTGGATGGCGATGAGGTGTATGTCTATCGCATGAATATTTCTCCGTATGAGAAGGGAAATATCTTCAACAAAGATCCACTCCGGACAAGAAAGCTGTTGCTGCATCGCTATGAGATCAACAAATTGATTGGACAGCAGAAGATGAAGGGATATACCTTGGTGCCTTTGAAGGTTTACTTCAAGGACAGTCTTGTTAAAGTAGAGATAGGGCTGGCACGAGGTAAGAAGCTGTACGATAAGCGGGATGATATCGCGAAAAAGGATATGAAACGCGAGGTTGAACGAGACTTCAAGATTCGTAATCTGGGATAAATAAGAGAAGTTAAGGTAGGAGAACGTATGAGTCAGGCAAAAGTAGATCGCTATAAGGAAGAGAAAAAGAATCGAAAGAAGATTCAGAAAAAACAAAAAGCAAAACAGGTTGTGGAGATTTTAGTATGCGCCGCTATTTTAGGTGCTTTGGTCGGTTTCCCTCTGGGAAGACATGCTTATCAGAAGAGTTACGAGACACGACAGGCAAATAAAACAATCAATGCATCGGTTTATGATTATTGGGCACAACAATATTGGGCAGCCAATTATACAGGATATGTATTCCCAACCGCAAGCAACAGCGATGCTACACCAGAGGATGCTTCTGCAGCAGATGCAGAGTAAAACAGGTATATACACTTTTTAAGTGGGATATATAGAGATTTTCGTCAATCAAACCAGGGGTTGTACTGGTTTCGACGGGGGTTTAGAAATTACGGTAGCCATTCGTGGACCAGGACCACGCTAAAACTTGGAAAATAAATATAAACGCAGACGAAAATTACGCGTACGCTGCCTAATTATGGCGGCTGTCAGCTCTAGGTTCCCCACGACCTGGAATCCTGGCATCGACTTAGTGGGAAACTCCGATGCTTAAGCTTTGCGGTTTCGGAAAATTCATGAAGCTACCATATAGGAAAGCCTGTTTGTAGGCGTTTCTATATGGGAATTCTAATATACAAACTGTAATGGGAGATGCTGTAATGGAAGAGCTTTCGGACAGGGGTTCGATTCCCCTCAGCTCCATCAATTTTCATGATGAAGAAAAGAAAAGGCACGGAACTAATCTTCCGTGTCTTTCTTTGGTAAACGTGCATGCATAAATTCATAGATATTCTCACATAATTCCTTCTGCATCATAAATGAAATTGTATAACGTTCCTTCTCTGTGAAAACATTCAGAATATAGAAAATCATGTTTTCGTCCGGAATAACCATTGTCACATGCTTGATCTGATCGAAGTCGTAATGGGTAGTTCCATATTTATGTTCGATCGTAAAGCCGGTGTCATCAAAGATATAGGTTGCTGAAAATGCCTGCTTCCGAAAGGACATCACTACGAGATAGATTCCGTAGACACCAACAAATGTAACAAACAACGCTGTTAACACCAGGTGTTTGGCGTAGCCATGGATCATTGTAAATGCCTGCAAGGTGGCGACAAGTAGAAACATAAATCCAAGAAACCGATAGGCAAGCCGATTTGCACGCCGTTTATTAACAGTATATTTATAGCCCTTCATATTAGAAAATCCTTTCTTTTGATAATCATCTTTTTGAACAGCATTGGAAATACATGGTGTATGATGAATATTCACATATAGATAGTATAGGGGCTTAAAACACTTTATGCAAGTGCATTTTGCATAGATTTAACAATCTTTAACCAAACATTGATAGAATAAAAAGAATGAATGAGGCATATATAAATATTATGGAACAGGAAAAACAGTTACAATTACATATTACAAAAAATGACCGTAAGATTATTACGGATTTTGCAAATTCCTTATCGGATAAGGAATATCAGCTTCGGTGTATGTGGGCGATCCAGATCTTAGAATCGAAGCTGACGATGATCAATCTGGAGTTGCAGGAGAATCTGCAGCGCGAGGTTGTTGTGCGGTTAACACACCGTATCAAAAGCGCAGAGAGTATCTTTTTGAAGTTGCGCCGCAAAGGGTATACGATCAACTTAGATAATGCGAAAAAGAAATTGAATGATATCGTTGGCGTCCGGGTGACCTGTATATTCCGTGATGATATTTATGCGTTGGTGGATTGTCTGAAGATCCAGCATGATATCAAGATCCTCAAGATCAAGGATTATATCAAAACGCCGAAATCTTCCGGTTATCAGGGGGTACATATGATTCTGTCTGTCCCGATTTATCTGTCGAAAAAGACAGAATGGATGAAGGTGGAATTACAGCTTCGCACGGTTGCCATGGATTCCTGGTCGGTACTCGACTACCAGCTACTCTATAAGAAAGATCTGGTTGATACCGGGGAAATCGTGCAGGAGTTGAAACGATATTCGGATGTGATTGCCGATATGGATACGAATATGATGCGGTTACGGGATAAGATCAAAGAGATTTAAGCGCCAGTTTGGCGCTTTTTCTTTTAGCAGAAATATCGCTTTACATAGATTTAACAATTCTTTACCTTCTGTTGATAGAAGCAAACTCCAGATTTCGATATTATTCAAGCTATGAGAGCGGTTTTGCTTACTGGAAACAGTAACAGAGTGGCTTTTAAATCGGCTAAAAATGCCCAAAAGAGGAAGGAAGAATTAACATGAACGAAAGTATGGCGACTGTGTTCGGTTTATTGGGAGGTCTGGCGCTCTTTATATTCGGAATGAATATGATGAGCGAATCGCTCCAGAAGGTAGCCGGAGACAAAATGAAGAAAGTATTAGGTGTTCTTACGAGAAATGCCGTGTGCGGAATGTTGGCGGGCGCACTTGTAACGGCAGTTCTGCAGAGTTCCAGTGCGACAACCGTATTGGTAATCGGTTTTGTAAGCGCCGGATTGATGTCCTTAAAGCAGGGTATCTCCGTTATCTTCGGAGCAAACATCGGAACAACGATGACTGCACAGCTGATGGCATTTAAAATCAGTGATTATATTATGCCGATCGTATTTATCGGTTTCCTGATCGCGTTTATTGCGAAGAAAGAAAAGGTGAAGTTTGTCGGACAGACGATCTTCTCGTTTGGTTTATTGTTTGTCGGTATCGAGATGATGGGCGATGTCATGAAGCCACTTGCAACAAGCCCGGTATTTATCAATATGATGGAGAAGGTTGCACATATTCCGGTACTCGGTGTCGGTGTTGGTATGCTTATGACGCTTGTTGTACAGAGTAGTTCGGCTACGATCGCCGTGTTGCAGAGCTTTGCCTCACAGACAGGACCGGATGGTGCGAGTGTGATCGGACTGGTTGGTGCCATTCCAATTCTGCTCGGTGATAATATCGGTACAACAATCACTGCATTGCTTGCAAGTATCGGACAGTCCAAGGACGCAAAGCGATGCGCAATCGCACACAGCGTATTCAATATTACCGGTTCCTTTATCTTCATCTGGATCATCAAACCATTTGCAAAGTTTGTTGAACTGATCTCTCCAAAGGGAAATGAGCTGGACATAATATCACGTCAGATTGCAAATGCACATATGAGCTTTAACATCATCAACACGTTGATCTGGCTGCCATTGCTTCCAGTTATGGTGAAGATCGTTATGTTCATTGTCAGAGATGACAAGGAACTCTCATTGGAAGACCATAAGAAAAAAAGTTATCTTGATAGAAATGTAATCAGTCAGCCGGTTGCTGCCATGTATCTTGTATCACAGGAGATTCGCCGTGCCGGACGCCTTGTATCGGAAATGATCGGAAATATGAAGGCGACAGTTATGAACAATGACAGCAAAGCATTGAACGAGTTAGAGGAAAACGCAAAGCTTGTGACAGAGATTGATGAGAATACTGTCAGCTATATTTCCGGTATGTTCTCAAATGGTTCTCTGACCGAGGAACAATCGTCGACAACTGCGGGACTGATGTATGTTTTAAATGATATTGCACGCGTCAGCAAACGGTGCGAGGATGCGGCTCCGGTCATCCGTGCCAAGCTTGAAGGCAAGTATAAGTTCTCGAAGGATGCGGTGGAAGAGCTCGGGAAAGTCATTGATAACGTGGAAGTTATGTATCAGACAGCTATCGCATCATTAGAAAGTGGAGATTCGAAGACTGCCAAGAAGGTGCTTGACTATCGCAAAGAGCTTCGGAGCATGGAGAAGAAATTCAACAAGAACCATCTGAAACGTCTGCGCAAGAACAACTGTAAGCCGGAATTTACATATCCGTTCTCCAATATGCTGCACAATCTGGAACGCATTGGCGACAGTTGTAGCGGCATCATCGAAGAGGTCATGGACAATGTTCGTTTCTTAGAGTTGGAGGAAGCATAGGAGGAAAATAATATGTTACAGGAGACAATCTATGATAACCGGGAGCTTTCCTGGTTGAAGTTCAATAAAAGAGTGTTGGAAGAGGCAGTGGATGAGAACAACCCGCTCTGTGAGCGTTTGTCGTTCGTGTCAATCTTCCAGAGTAATCTCGATGAGTTCCTGATGGTGCGTGTCGGTTCGTTAGACGCAGGAAAAGACAGCAAAGTACGTGAGAATAAAACGAATATGACCTGTCAGGAGCAGCTTGACCGTATTATTGTGAAGGAGAAGAAGCTCCGCGAGAAGAAGGATGAAATCTATCTGCGTCTGATGTACGAGATGGAGGAATATGATGTCAAGGAGCTTTTATATAAAGATCTGAACGAGGATGAGCAGGATTCCATGAAGATTTATTTTGAAAATGAGATCCAACCATTTATCTCGCCACAGGTCGTCGGTAAGCGCCAGCCGTTCCCATTTCTCCGGAACAAGGAGATCTATGCAGTCGTAGAGCTTCGCACGAAGTCAAATAATACGAAGATAGGAATTATCCCATGTAACAACCCGGTTATCAAGCGTATGATTCCGGTATCTTCGGATGGCAGACGGTTTATGCTGGCAGAAGAGTTGATATTACATTTTGCTGCGGATGTATTTCCGGGTTATAAGGTAATCAGTAAATCCCTGATCCGCATCCTGCGGAGTGCCGATATCGATGTCGATGATGCACTCGATGACGATGAGAAGGATTACCGTAAGGGT
The DNA here is from genome assembly GCA_963659815.1 of Butyricicoccaceae bacterium. Lineage (GTDB taxonomy): Bacteria > Bacillota > Clostridia > Lachnospirales > Lachnospiraceae > Coprococcus_C. The sequence continues at coordinate 12,185 of CAVKUW010000060.1, read as the reverse complement.
GTGGAGAAGGTACTTCGTACAAGAAGCCGTCTCTGTCCGCTCCGTATGGAATATACGAGAATGATGAATGATTCTATCATCGAGAAGATGTGCGGATTCTTAGGACTTACGAAGAAGCAGGTGTTCCATTCGATCTCTCCACTGGATCTGTCATTCTTATTCAAGGTCGAGGATCTGCTCCGGAACGAGAAGCAGTTATTCTATGAGCGACGTGTACCACAGCAGCCTGCTATGATTGACCGCACACGCCCTGTGATGGAGCAGGCACGCGAGCATGACCTGTTCCTGTCTTATCCGTATGAGAGCATGAAGCCATTTATCCAGCTCTTAAATGAGGCTGCAAATGATCCTGAAGTTGTGTCGATCAAGATGACATTGTACCGTCTGGCGAGCGATTCGAAGATCGTGGAAGCACTGGTGGAAGCGGCAGAACAAGGCAAAGAAGTTGTAGTTTTGGTGGAACTGCGTGCGCGTTTCGATGAGGAGAACAACATCCGCTGGTCCAGACAGCTTGAGGATGCCGGTTGCCGTGTGATCTATGGATTGAATCACATGAAGGTACATTCCAAGCTCTGTCTGATTACAGGAAAGCGGAATAACAAGATCGAATATATCACACAGATTGGTACGGGTAATTATAATGAGAAGACATCCCGTATCTACACCGACTATTCTCTGATCACATCTTCGGTAGATATCGGAAATGAAGCTGCCAATGTGTTCAATCATCTGTCTATGGGAACAACGGTTGAAGAGACTGAGCATCTGCTTGTGGCACCAAACTGCCTGCAGAACAAGGTACTTGCGATGATCGATGATGAGATTGCAAAGGCAAAAGATGGCAAGGAAGGCTACGTCGGTGTCAAGATCAATTCTCTGACCGATAAGAAGATTATCGACAAGCTGATTGAAGCTGGCAAAGCAGGCGTGAAGATACGCATGATCGTGCGTGGCATCTGCTGCTTAAAAGCAGGTGTTGCCGATGAGACGGAGAATATACAGGTTATCAGTATCGTTGGCAGATTCTTAGAGCATTCCCGGATCTATATCTTCGGCAAGGATGATCCGAAGGTGTATATTGCTTCCGCGGATTTCATGACGCGGAACACGGTTCACCGTGTAGAGGTAGCGGCTCCGGTCTATGATCCTGTGATTAAAGCTCGGATCCTTGACGATTTTGAGTTATTCTATCAGGATGACCAGAAAGCAAGAGAGCAGATCAACGGAATCTATCTGCCAAAACATGGGGACAAGCATATTAACGCGCAGGAAACACAGTATGCGCAGGCTTACAAAAGCAACGAGACACATGCATAGATAACATCATGCTAAGAGTATATAGTTATACAATCCAATTACATACGCTATACAATACTGCGCCATCAGTATTTAGTATAGATTCGAGACTTCCTCTCGACTGACAGTGAATGAATATTGCTGTCATACGAAGCGCCTGTTTACGCCATACGCAGGCGCTTTTTTATGTATTATATTCAAAAAATAGGTTGACTATACTTTAAATGTTTGATATAGTATCCATGTTCTCTTTATCGCATTAAAGCAATAACGCAACAGAGAAAAGAAAGATGAGGAACAAAGACATGAAAGAATTATCAAATTTACTTGGATTTCGGGAAAGTATCAAAGTTGTAGACGCAACCTTGCGTGACGGTGGACTGGTAAATGATTTTTATTTTACCGATGAGTTTGTAAAAGCATTGTATCAGGCAAATATTGACGCAGGCGTTGACTATATGGAGATGGGGTATCGTGCATCAAAGAAGGTGTTCGATGAATCGAAGTTCGGTAAATGGAAATTCTGTAGTGATGACCATATCCGTGAGATCGTTGGAGATAACGATACGAACTTAAAGCTTGCAATCATGGCTGATATCGGACGTCATGATAAGAACGATTTTGACGAGAAGGTAAATTCTCCGGTTGATCTTGTCCGCGTGGCAGCGTACATCAATCAGATGCCGGAAGCAATCGACATGGTAGAGGATGCAGCAAAGAAGGGCTACGAGACAAGCTGTAATATCATGGCTATCTCGAATTCACAGGAGGAAGATATCAAGGTTGCACTCGATATGCTTGGCAAGACACCGGTGGATGTCATCTACATCGTAGACAGCTTTGGTTCCCTGTATCCGGAGCAGATTGCCCGTATCGCAGATCTGTACCTGAATTTCGCAGCAAAATACAATAAGAAGATCGGTATCCACGCACACAACAACCAGCAACTTGCCTTTGCGAACACGATTGAAGCGTGTGGTGACGGTGTAGACTGGTTAGACGGAACCTACCTGTCTATGGGAAGAGGCGCCGGTAACTGTGCGATGGAACTATTGCTTGGTTTCCTGAAGAATCCAAAATACAACGTATACCCGGTATTCAAATTCATTGAAGACCATATGACGAAATTAAAGGATGACGGCATCGTCTGGGGCTATGATCTCCAGTACCTGATGACCGGACTTTTAAACCAGCATCCACGTTCTGCAATTGCATTCACAAAAGAGAATCGCCGCGACTACGCAGAGTACTACAAGGAATTGTTAATTTAAGCAACGATTTTATATGGAAGAGCCAGATGGTAAAACATCCGGCTCTTTTTTTACGTACATTTTACAAAACTACGATAACGCACTTTACTTACATTCTGTATATTCTCATTTGTAAGTTAAATAAAAAAGAAAATCTTTAAGAGCAAAAAGGAGACAAAGAAAATGAGAAAATTAAAGAAAGCAATCATCGGAGTTTTGGCATCAGCAATGCTTATGGGAGCCATGACAGGATGTGGAAAAGCAACAAGTGACGATATCACAGTTATTTCCCGTGAGGATGGTTCCGGTACAAGAGGTGCATTCATCGAGCTGTTCGGTATCGAGGAGAAGGATGCAGACGGAAACAAGATCGATAAGACAATCACAACTGCAGATATCACAAACTCAACATCTGTTATGATGACAAGTGTTGCAGATGATACAGCAGCAATCGGTTACATATCACTTGGTTCTCTGGATGATTCTGTAAAGGCTGTTAAGATTGATGGCGCAGAGGCTTCTGCTGAGAACGTATCAAACGGAAGCTACAAGGTATCCCGTCCATTCAACATCGCAACAAAGGGTACACCAAACGAAGTAACACAGGATTTCATCAACTTCATCTTAAGTGCTGATGGTCAGGCAGTTGTAGAAAAGGCTGGTTATATCAGCGATGGTAACACAGGTGCTTATACATCCGCAGGTGTCAAGGGTAAGATCAATGTAGCAGGTTCTTCTTCTGTAACACCAGTTATGGAGAAGCTCAAAGAGGCATATGTTGCAATCAACCCAGACGTACAGATCGAAGTACAGCAGAGTGATTCAACAACAGGTATGACAAGTGCAGCAGAAGGTGTATGTGATATCGGTATGGCTTCCAGAGAGCTGAAGGACAGCGAGCTTAGCGCAGGTCTTACACCAACTGTTATCGCTACCGATGGTATCGCAGTAATCGTAAATAAGGATAGCTCTGTTGACAGCCTGACAAGCGATCAAGTAAAGGGTATCTACACAGGTACAATCACAAAGTGGTCTGAAGTAAAGTAAGTAAGAAATAGAAATAAAAATACGAGAGGCAAAATATGGCGAAAGTAAAAGAAAGAACCATGCATATCGTATTCCTGGTGGCTGCCTGTATGTCCATACTGGCAGTCGCTATGATATGTCTGTTCATGTTTGCAAATGGTGTTCCAGCCATTCGCAAGATTGGATTTGTAAATTTCATATTTGGTAAAACATGGATGCCTGGTGCGAACAAATTCGGTATCTTCCCAATGATCATTGGAAGTATCTATGTGACAGCCGGCGCGATTATCATCGGTGTTCCGATCGGACTTTTGTGTGCCATCTTCATGGCAAAGTTTTGTCCACCAAAGCTTCACCGGATCATGAAACCAGCTGTAGATCTACTGGCAGGCATTCCATCTATTGTATATGGATTCTTTGGTCTGGTTGTAATCACACCAATGATCCGGAATACGTTCGGTGGAAGTGGTAAGAATATCCTGACTGCCTGCATTCTGCTTGGTATCATGATTCTTCCTACGATCATCAGTGTATCGGAATCTGCAATCCGTGCCGTTCCTGAAAGCTATTACGAAGGTGCCTTGGCACTCGGTGATACGCATGAGAGAAGTGTCTTCAAGGCAGTACTCCCTGCGGCAAAATCCGGTATTTTAGCAGCAATTATCTTAGGAATCGGCCGTGCAATCGGTGAGACTATGGCGGTCATCATGATTGCAGGAAATCATCCGGTGCTTCCGGACAGCCTGTTAGCTGGTGTGCGTACCCTGACTTCCAATATTGTATTGGAGCTTGGTTATGCAACGGATCTGCACAGAGAAGCATTGATTGCAACCGGTGTTGTTCTGTTCGTATTTATTTTGATTATTAACCTGCTGTTCTCTGTCGTAAAGAAGAAAGGGGTTAAATAGATGGTAATGAGTGAGAAAATAGCTGAAGTACAAGATATAAAACCAATCAACGTAGTCACATGGAAAGATAAGCTGGAAGCGTATAAGAAGCGCCCACTGTCTTTGTTCCTGTTGATTGCAGTTACCCTGTCGGCTGGGATTACCGTAGCCGTGCTCGGTGCACTGATCATTTATATACTGGCAAATGGTATCATGAATCTGACTCCGGAGCTTTTCGCATGGAAGTACACAACTGAAAATGTATCCATGCTTCCGGCAATCATCAATACCGTGCTTATGACCGCGTTATCTTTGCTGATTGCAGTGCCAATCGGTATCTGTTCTGCCATCTATCTGGTAGAGTACGCGAAGCGTGGCAATAAATTAGTCAATGTTGTACGTATCACAACAGAGACATTGTCCGGTATTCCGTCAATCGTATATGGTCTGTTTGGATATCTGATGTTTGTTATCGCATTTGGCTGGGGACTTTCGTTTTTCGGCGGTGCATTGACACTTTCCATCATGGTACTTCCAACGATCATGCGTACGACAGAGGAGGCGCTTCTGAGTGTGCCGGATTCTTACCGGGAAGGAAGCTTCGGCCTTGGTGCTGGCAGACTTCGTACCATCTTCAAGGTTGTATTGCCATCAGCAGTACCGGGAATCTTGTCAGGCGTGATCTTAGCGATCGGTCGTATCGTTGGTGAGACGGCAGCACTGATCTTTACATCCGGTACAACCGCAGAAGTACCAAAGAGCCTGTTTGATTCCGGCTGTACACTGGCTGTACACATGTATAAGCTGCTTTCCGAAGGCCTTTACACGAAGCAGGCATACGCAACAGCAGTTGTACTGCTTGTCATGGTCGTTCTGATCAATGCAGCATCAAGCAGACTGGCAAAGAAATTACAGGCGAAATAAACCTACAGAAATTTGGAGGATCAACATTGGGTAATTTTCAAATAAAAAACATGGATCTCTATTACAGCGATTTCCATGCATTAAAAGATATAAACCTGAATATTCCATCCGCAGAGATCACAGCATTTATCGGTCCTTCCGGTTGTGGTAAGTCCACACTCTTAAAGAGCTTAAACCGGATGAATGATCTGGTTGAGGGCTGTAAGATCACAGGCGAGATCACATTGGATGGAGAAAACATCTACAAGGGAATGGATGTCAATACACTTAGAAAACGTGTCGGTATGGTATTCCAGAAGCCGAATCCATTTCCAATGAGCATCTATGATAACATCGCGTACGGTCCACGTACACACGGCATCAAGAAGAAGTCGGAGTTGGACGAGATCGTGGAGCGTTCCTTAAAGCAGGCAGCAATCTGGGATGAGGTGAAGGATCGTCTCAAGAAGAGCGCACTTGGTATGTCCGGTGGTCAGCAGCAGCGTCTCTGTATTGCACGTGCACTGGCAGTGGAACCGGATGTGCTTCTGATGGATGAGCCAACATCCGCACTGGATCCAATCTCCACATCGAAGATCGAGGATCTGGCAGTGGAGCTGAAAGACAAATATACGATCATCATGGTAACACACAATATGCAGCAGGCAGCCCGAATCTCTGACAATACTGCATTCTTCTTACTGGGTGAAGTTGTAGAGTTTGACAACACAGAAAAGCTGTTTGCAAATCCAAGCGATAAGCGGACAGAAGACTATATTTCAGGAAGGTTTGGTTGATGGGTTATGAGAAATGAATTGGAAAAGCAGTTGGAGAACCTGAATGTGGAGCTGATCCGCATGGGAGCACTCTGTGAGAAGGTAATTGCTGGCACAACAAAGGCTTTATTTAACGGCGATGCCAAATACACCGCCAAATCACACGCTGTCGAGGAGGAAATTGACAAAAGCGAGCATCAGATCGAGCATATCTGTATGAGTCTGCTCTTAAAGCAGCAGCCGGTCGCTTCGGATTTCCGTTTTATCTCCGCAGCACTGAAAATGATTTCCGATCTGGAGCGTATCGGTGATCAGTGTGCAGATATTGCAGACATGATCCGTTTTACAGCACCACATGATCTGAAGGATTTCAAGGATCTCGAGAAGATGTCAAGCGCAGCAAAGGAAATGCTGACAAATGCAATCGAATCCTATGTGAAGAAGGATAAGGATCTTGCAATCTCTGTTATGCAGAGCGACGATGTGGTCGATTCCTTATTTGATTCCGTGAAGAAGCGTCTGATCAAAGAAATCGAAAAAAATGCAAACGAAGGCGAACTTTTTATAGACATTATCATGATAGCCAAGTATTATGAAAGAATAGGAGACCACGCAACCAATGTTGCAGAGTGGGTATATTATTCAATCACAGGAGAGCATATTTAGATGATTTATGTATTAGAAGACGACAATAGCATACGGGAATTTGTAGTATATACGTTATGTCATATGGACTTGGAAGCGCGCGGTTTCGAACGTCCATCGGAATTCTGGGATGGGATGGAGCAGGAACTTCCATCCCTGATTTTGCTTGATATCATGCTGCCGGAGGAAGATGGACTTTCTGTATTAAAGAAGCTCCGGGCAAAGGATACAACCAAAGAGCTTCCGGTTATCATGCTGACTGCCAAGGACAGTGAATACGATAAGGTATTAGGACTTGACAGCGGTGCAGATGATTATGTACCAAAGCCATTTGGTATCATGGAATTAGTTGCCAGGATTAAAGCATTGCTTCGCCGGACAGAAAACCGTGCAGATACTTCGGACGATGGAGAGAAGCTCACGGCTGGTTTGATCTCTCTGGATACGAAGCGGCATATCGTCTTAGTTGATGGGGAACGTATCTCACTTACACTAAAAGAGTTTGAATTGCTCCATCTGTTCATGGAGAATCAGGGACAGGTATTTACGCGTGATCAGTTGTTAAACCGCATCTGGGGATACGAATTCGACGGAGAAAGCCGTACGGTAGACGTGCATATCCGAAGCCTGCGTATGAAATTAAAGGATGCCGGCAATCAGATCGAGACCGTGCGCGGCGTCGGCTATAAGATAGGAGATTAAAATGAAAAAAAAGATATTCAAAAATACGATTTTGATTATCCTGCTTCTGGTTGTTCTATGCGGTGCATCAATCATTGGTGTCTTGTATAACTATTTTAATAAACAATACGTAACTTCTCTGGATCAGGCGGCAGGCTATATCGCAGAGGGTGTTGACCTCGCCGGGATGGACTTTCTCACGAATCTGAACGAGAAAGAAAAACGTATCACGTGGGTTGCCGCGGATGGAACGGTACTTTACGACAATAAAGCTGATATCAGTACAATGGAAAACCACAAAAACCGTACCGAGATCAAGCAGGCAATGACATCTTCGGCAGGAACGAGCGTCCGGTATTCCAAGACGCTTTCGGAGGAGACAATCTATCATGCGATCCGCATTGGGGATGGAAGTGTCGTCCGTGTCTCCGTCGTCCGGAAATCGATTCCGGCACTTTTGATGAAGGTACTGCTTCCAATTCTGCTTGTATTACTGCTTGGCGTTGAATTTTCAGTGATTCTCGCCTATCGTCTGTCAAGACAGATTACAACACCGCTGGAAGCAATCGACTTAGATCATCCGGATGAATCAACCGTCTATGATGAGTTGTCACCATTTATCCGTAAAATCCGCCTTCAGAACGAAGAGATCCAGAAAGCGATGAATCAGCTGCAGGCACAGAAAAATGAGTTTGCAATGATCACGGAGAATATGCAGGAAGGATTCCTCGTGGTTGACAAGCAGGCAATCGTGTTGTCACATAACCGCAGTATCTCCGAGATCTTCGATGTCGATTCGTCCGTAGACGGAAAGCACGTCTTAGAGATCAACCGTTCGGAGGAATTTACCGAGTGCATCAAGAAAGCGATTCAGGGAATCCACAGCGAGTATATCTGTCCGGTCAAGGGACGATATTATAACATTTACGCAAACCCGGTATTCCGGAATAACGAGGTTGCCGGTGCTGTTGTCATTATCACCGATGTGACCGAGAAGGAAGAGCGTGAAGATCTGCGCCGTGAGTTTTCGGCGAATGTATCCCACGAGTTAAAGACGCCGCTTACTTCCATCTCCGGTATTGCAGAGATTATCAAGAACGGCATTGTAGATAAGAAGGATGTTAAGCCTTTCGCCGGAAAAATCTATGACGAAGCGCGCAGACTGATCCATCTTGTTGAGGATATCATCAAGCTTTCGCAGTTGGATGAGGGCGAACAGGCTGTTGAGATGACACAGATTGACCTGTATGATCTGACGAAGATCGAGCTTCGCCACTTGGAACCGGTTGCAGAGGAAAAGCATGTTGCAATCTCCTTAGAAGGTGAACATGTGATGGTTTCCGGTATCCATTCTGTCTTAGAGGAAATGATCTATAACTTGATTGAAAATGCAATCAAATACAACAAAGAGGGCGGGACAATCGATATCGCAATTAAAAAAGAGAAGCACCGTTGCGAGTTCTCGGTAAAGGATAGCGGAATCGGAATCCCCGAAGATCAGCTAGATCGGATCTTTGAACGTTTCTACCGTGTGGATAAGAGCCATTCCAAGGAGATCGGCGGCACCGGACTTGGTCTTTCCATCGTAAAACATGGTGCAAAGCTGCATAATGCAGAAATCAAAATCAAGAGTACCTTAGGTGTTGGTACAGAAATAAAATTAATCTTCCCAGTGTAGGTGTCTTGTCACCTGTCAAAACATGTGCTATACTGCATGTACATTCGGAGCCAGAAACGCAGACGAACGGTCTGCGTTTTCGTGCTGTGTACAGGTATAAATTCAAAGGAGACAGGAAGATGCGAGAATTACATTACGATGTTGTAATCGTCGGCTGTGGTGTCGGCGGCTTATATACAGCATTGAATTTACCGGAAGATAAACAGATTTTGATGCTCTCAAAGGCAGAGCTTGAGACCTGCGATTCCATGTTGGCACAGGGCGGTATCTGTGTATTACGTGACGAGGACGACTACGATTCGTATTTTGAGGATACAATGCGTGCCGGTCACTACGAAAACCGCAAGGAAAGTGTCGATATCATGATCCGTGGCAGCCGCGATGTCATCGATGATCTGATCGGATATGGTGTCCAGTTTGAACGAAATGAGGATGGAAGCCTTGCTTATACGAAGGAGGGCGCACATTCCAAGCCGCGTATCTGCTTCCACGAGGATATCACAGGGGAAGAGATTACAACCCATCTGTTATCCGCTGTAAAACAGCTGAAAAATGTGACAATCTTCGAACACACAACAATGACAGATCTGATCGAGGATATCAATCATACATGTGTCGGCATCCTTGCCAAGCGTGCAGACGGAGAAGAGTTGGAAATCTATGCAGAAAATACAGTCTTCGCAACCGGAGGTATCGGTGGACAGTACAAACATTCCACGAACTTCCCGATTCTGACTGGCGATGGCTGTGAGATTGCACGAAAGCATGGCGTAGAATTAGAGCATATGGACTATGTCCAGATCCATCCAACCTGCTTTTACACAGAGAATCCGGGCAGAAGTTTCCTGATCTCAGAATCAGCCAGAGGTGAGGGTGCGATCATCTTAAATCACAAGAAAGAGCGTTTCGTCGATGAATTGCAGCCACGTGATGTCGTGACAAAGGCAATTCAGGCTGAGATGGAAAAAGAGGGCGTAAAATACGAGTTCTTATCCTTCGAGAATGTTCCACGCGAGACAATCCTGAATCATTTCCCGCACATCTACGAGCACTGCATGAAGTACGGTTTCGACATTTTGATGATGCCGATTCCGATCGTTCCGGCACAGCATTACTTCATGGGCGGTATCCACGTAGACAAGTATTCGCTTACAACGATGCCACATCTGTATGCTGTCGGCGAGACAAGCTGCAATGGAGTACACGGAAAGAACCGTTTAGCCAGCAACAGTTTGCTTGAAAGTTTAGTGTTCGCCAAACGTGCTGCCAAACATATGACTGGTGAGCTTGTATAAAAGGCAATAGATCATTGTATATTTAACGAAAAAGGAGATTAGACACATGAATGAAATTACAATGCAGTTAGTTGCAGATAAGTATATCAAGATGGCGCTTGAGGAGGATATCAGCAGCGAGGATATCAGTACGAATGCCGTGATGCCGGAGTATAAGAAGGGCGAAGTTACATTGCTTGCGAAGCAGGACGGAATCATCGCCGGATTGCAGGTATTCAAGCGTGTATTTACGATGTTAGATCCGAAGACGGAAGTGATCTTCGCGGAGAAGGATGGAAAGCAGATCAAGGATGGCGATGCTGTGACAAACGGACAGGTGCTTGCAACTGTGGTCGGCGATATCCGCGTGTTACTATCCGGTGAGCGTACGGCTTTGAATTACTTACAGCGCATGAGTGGTATCGCAACTTATACTAATAACGTTGCTGCACTTTTGAAAGGAACAAATACCAAGCTGCTTGACACGAGAAAGACAACGCCTTGCATGCGTATCTTCGAGAAATACGCGGTTCGTGCAGGTGGTGGAAATAATCATAGATACAATTTGTCAGATGCCGTTATGCTGAAAGATAATCACATTGATGCCGCAGGCGGTGTGGCAAAGGCAGTCAAAATGGCAAGAGATTATGCATCGTTTGTCTGCAAGATTGAGGTGGAAACTGAGAATCTGGATATGGTAAGAGAAGCGGTGGAAGCCGGTGCCGATATCATCATGTTAGATAATATGTCTCCAGAACTGATGGCAGAGGCAATCAAGATCATTGACGGACGTTCCAAGACTGAGTGTTCCGGAAATATCACAAAAGAAAATATTGAGACAATCACAAAGCTTGGTGTCGATTATGTATCCAGCGGAGCACTGACACATTCCGCACCTATCTTAGATATCAGTCTGAAGCACCTGCATCCAATTGACTAATTCAAAAAGGAGGAAAAACAGATGGAGCAGACAATTTTATCTGGAAATGAGCGCAGAGAAAAGCTGCTTGCATTGTTACTGCGTTCCGATGAACCGTTATCGGGTGGAAAAATCGGAGACATCTACCATGTCAGCCGGCAGGTTGTTGTACAGGATATCGCATTGCTCCGTTCCAAAGGACATTCGATCTTATCGACACCACGTGGCTATGTGTACGAAAAGGATGCGGGCAGTCAGAATTGCCGGCGGATCGTAAAGGTCTGTCACACCGACGATCAGGCAGAAGAGGAATTAAGCACGATCGTCGACTTGGGTGGAATCGTCTTAGACGTCATGGTCAATCACCGCACCTACGGCAAGGTCACAGCACCCCTGAACATTAAGAGCCGCCGCGATGTCCGCAAGTTCGTCGAAGACCTGAAGGAAAGCAAATCTTCCCTTTTATCGAACACGACCTCCGGCTATCATTTCCACACAATTGAAGCCGAGAGCGAAGATATCCTCGACGAAATCGAAGAAGCCCTGAAGGAAAAACACTTCCTCGTCGACTTCCTCGACTACGAAACCACCTTCAAGCAATGACCTAAGGTCAAATTTTTGAGGTAATTTTGATATTTTCAAATAACCACCAATATGTTACAATAACAATCGTGTATAATTTATAAGATAATGTAAATAGCGAATTGTATCCATTCAAATTGTACATTGTGTTGTCTGTAATTATTAATTTGTTTGCAGACCATTGGAACACGCTGGTACTTAATAAGCGGCAATTTGTTGGCGCGAATTTAGTACCACTGCGTGTGGAAGTGAGCGAGAGCGCGTCTGC
>CAVKUW010000059.1:0-13129 GCA_963659815.1 Butyricicoccaceae bacterium | reverse complement strand
GCGCGCGTATGGTGAATCCATATGCGAAGGTCTATCTCGAATGGACGACCGTGAAGGGAAATACACGGGAGAACGTACTCCGTGAATTCGAGGAAAATGGAATCGAATATATCTCCGATCAGGTTATGATCAAGCCGAATTCCCATAACCGTCGATATGGCTTGTATCATATCGAAGGAAATGAGACGATCAACCTCGCATTCCCGCTGTATCAGTGGGGCGAGTTCTATGCGAAGCTCATCCAGAGCGTGGTCGATGGAACGATCAAACAGGATGATGCGGTGAAGGAAAAGGCAATCAACTACTGGTGGGGACTTTCCGCCGGAGTAGTTGATATCATCTGTTCCAATAAAGTGCCGGAGGGTACGAAGCAGTTGGTCGGAATCATTGGCAAGCTGATACGGGAGAACAGCTTCCATCCATTTTATGGCGTGCTTCGGGCACAGGATCATACGATTAAAAATGAGGATGAGGAAATCATGACACCGGAGGAAATCATGCTGATGAACTGGCTGGTGGATAACGTAGAGGGCGAGATTCCAGATGTCGAGGATATGAAGGATGAGGCGAAATCCATTGTCGAGCAGAAGGGAGTCAAGGATGACGCGAAAACAGATGCCGGACAAAATGAGGAAAAACCGGATGCCAAACAAAAAGAGGTAACGGACGAGGGCTAGGATAAATGAGGATTTTGTTGCTTGCAGACGAAGAGTCCAAGTATTATTGGGATTATTTTGAAAAAAGTAAATTAGAGGGGATCGATCTGATTATTTCCTGTGGCGATCTGGCTCCGCAGTTCTTATCTTTCATGGCGACATTTGCGAAGGTGCCAATTCTGTATGTGCATGGCAATCATGATGCCTGTTATGACGAGACTCCACCGGATGGCTGCATCTGTATCGATGATGATGTATATGTGCATGAGGGTGTCCGGATCGCGGGACTTGGTGGAAGCATGTGCTATAATTTCGGGACGTATCAGTTCACCGAGGATGAAATGAAGAAACGTGTACGCAAGCTGCGCAGGAAGATTAAGAAGGCTGGCGGACTCGATATTCTGATCACACATTCGCCGGCATTTGAGTTGAATGACAGTACCGATCTGCCACATACCGGATTTCAGGCGTTTTATCAGATTTTGGATGAGTATGAGCCACTGCTGTTTGCACATGGACACGTGCATATCAATTATGGAAGAGATTTCAAACGGATTTCGGAATACAAGAATACAAAAGTTGTAAATGCGTTTGAAAAATACATCATAGAAATCTGAAAAAACTTGTAGGAAAGTAGTATTTTTGGTATAATTCTAACATATGTGTAAAAAATGACACAGATTAACAGAGATTAGGGAGAGGGATACGATGCAGAATGGATATGATAAGTGCCCGAATTGTATGCAGGCTCTTGGACAAGGCGAAGATGTCTGTCCATATTGCGGGTTTGATGTGAGCGGTTATGAAGAAAAGCCAAACTGCTTGCGTCCGTTTACAGTTTTACAGGGGAAATATATGATCGGCCGTGTGATTGGCATGGGCGGTTTTGGAATTACATACATTGGCTGGGATTTGAATCTGCAGACGTATATTGCGATTAAAGAGTATTATCCAGAGAGCTTCGCACAGAGAGACACGATGACAACAACAATCGTATCAACGCTGGATAGTAAGAAAGAAATATATGACAAAGGATTGAAACGATATGTAGAAGAAGCACGGAATCTCTCAAAGTTCTATCAGTTACAGGGTATCGTATCCGTGAAGGATTTCTTCTATGAGAATGGTACCGGATATATCGTTATGGAATATATCAATGGCGTGGATCTGAAGCATTATCTGAAGGGCATGGGCGGAAAGCTGGATGAGGCAACCGTGCTTGCTTTGATGAAACCTGTATTTGAATCTCTGTATGAGGTACATAAAAATGGATTGGTACACCGGGATATCAGCCCGGATAATATCATGGTCGATAACGAAGGCAAGATCAAGCTGATTGATTTTGGTTCGGTGCGCGGACAGTCCGCAGAGACCGACAAGACCTATACCGTAATCTTAAAGCATGGCTATGCGCCACCGGAGCAGTATTATGCGAAGGGTAAGCAGGGACCTTGGACGGATATCTACAGTCTTTGTGCGACGATGTATAAGATGTTGACTGGTGAGGTTCCGCCGAATGGTGTGGAACGTATGGAGGAAGATACGTATGTTGATCCTTCCAAGAAAGGTATCTCCGTATCGGAGCGGACGGAGGCAGTGCTTCGCAAGGGGCTTGCGGTAAAAGCACCGGAGCGTTATCAGGATATTGGACAGTTACTTACGGATCTGTATGGAAGCGGACCGGTTGCCGCAGGCAATGCAATGCCGCAGGCAAATCCGTATACTGCATCTGGAAACGGAAACAGTTCAATGTCAGCAGCGATGCAGTCGATGCATCTGACACCGGGACAGAACGATACCGCATCTGGAAGCAATAAAAAGAAGATTGGGTTGATCGCAGGGATTGCGGCAGCCGTTGTGGCACTGATTGTAGGACTGGTTCTGATCTTAGGTGGCGGAAAGAAAAAAGATAACAATGCAACGACGACAGAACAGCCGAACGAGACAACAGAGGCCGCCAGTGCGACAGATGCGACGACAGAGGGCACAACGGAAGCGACGACGGAAGTAGACGCAAGTGGCGCAGACGAATATGTCTGGCCGACGGAACTGTCGGATTCGTGGAGAGACTATACAGCAAATATTGATGGCACGATCTATCAGTTCCCACTTCCATATTCAGAGTGGGAATCAAAGGGCTGGCAGACAGACAGTGCGACCGTGAAGGTGGCATCGGGTGACTGGGACTATATCACAAGTTATACGGACCGTGCACAGATGACGGTGATTGTAGCCAATCCGGGTGTCAATGAGGCGGAGATCAATGACTGTTATGTTGTTGGATTCTCATTTAGCTCTAAAACTGGAAAATATAAAGATGATTTTACAATTGAGTTAGCGAATGGAATCAAGCTGTTTGAATCGACAGAGAGCGATATCAAGACTGCATATGGCGCACCGGAATACCGGAGCGAAAACGAATATTCCGATGGAAGCGGAACGTATGTATCCATTGATTATGCAGGCGATGATGAGAAGGATGGTATGGATTTTGATGTGACACCGGAGAATAATCTGATCTCAATCCGGTTGATCAATTCCAAGATGCCAGAGAGTGCAACCTCAGTTGCAGATCTGAGTATGGATGCGCCGTCAATCAACGATCAGTATGTGGCACCGAGTGGAGCAAGTACCGATCGGTTTGATGGTATCATTACCATCGGAGATAAGGATTATGTACTTCCTGTTCCATTTACGGAACTGGAGAAGGATGGATGGACACTGGATACTTCCGTTTCCGCCTATATCGGTGGTAAGAGCTACGAGAGTACCTACATGGAGAAAAATGGTGAGAAGCTCAGCATCAAGCTGGAGAACTTCACCGGTAATTCCATTCTGCCAAAGTATGGATATATATCTGAAATCGGGGTAGAAAAGGATTATTATACAGGCAACATCACGTTCCCAGGCGGTATTTCGATGGGCGATGATGGAAGTAAGATTGAGTCGGTGTATGGCGATCTGGGCGATGATTTCTCTAAGGATGAATATACATATTTCATTTCCTACTATGTATATTACTATGAGGGTGATCATTATATCAGCATAAGTGCTTATGCAGATCCGGATACAGGAAAGATAACAGACTACACTTTTACTACGAGCAAAGAGATCGAATAAGATAGGAGTTGAGGTTATGTCAGATTTGAAATTTGACCAGATACTAGATGAATATGTACGTTTTTGTAATGACTCCGGAAAGATTGACTTAAATCTCTACGAAGAGTACAACGTAAAGCGGGGACTTCGAGACTCCAACGGACGAGGCGTACTGACCGGACTTACAGAAGTGTCCGACGTTATGGGATTTAGCGTTGTGGATGGACACCGTGTGCCAATTCCTGGAGAGCTTTATTTCCAAGGATATGAAGTACAGCAGCTCGTACAGGGCTTCCGCAACAGCCAGTATGGTTTTGAAGAGACGACATATCTGCTTTTGTTTGGTGATCTGCCAAGTCAGGAACAGCTTGACTGTTTCAAGGAGGTGCTTGGTGAGCTTCGTCAGCTGCCAGAGAGCTTCAACCGTGACGTTATCATGAAGGCACCGAGCCGTGACATGATGAATGTCCTGCAGAAGTGCGTTTTGACCTTATATACTTACGATCCAGATCCGAACAATCTGGATATCAAAAATGTACTGATGCAGTGTCTGCAGCTGATCGCACAGTTCCCGGTTATGGCGGCGTATGGTTATCAGGCATACAGACACTATTATCTCGATAAGAGTTTGGTTATCCACAGACCGAAGAAGGAGCTTTCAACCGCAGAGAACATTCTGCGTCTGCTTCGTACCGATGGTAAATATACCGCACTGGAAGCAAAGGTTCTGGATGTCTGTCTGGTTATCCATGCGGAGCATGGTGGTGGTAACAACTCAACCTTTACGACACATGTATTGACATCGACAGGAACAGATACCTATTCAACCGTCGCAGCTTCCCTTGGTTCTCTGAAGGGACCGAAGCATGGTGGCGCGAACATCAAGGTACAGCAGATGTTCGATGATATGAAGATGCATGTCAAGGATTGGGAGAACGAGGATGAGATTTCTGAGTATCTGCAGGGATTGCTTGACAAGAAGGGCTTCGACCATTCGGGACTGATCTATGGTATGGGACACGCGGTTTACAGTGAGTCCGATCCAAGAGCAGTAATCCTGAAGAAATATGCAAAGAAGCTTTCCGAGGAGAAGGGCTTGCAGGATGAGTTTGCATTGTATGACAGAGTGGAACGTATCGCAGCGAAGCTCATCAGTGAGCATCGTCGTACATTTAAGACGGTTTGTGCGAATGTCGATTTCTACAGTGGATTCGTTTATACGATGCTGAAGCTGCCAATTGAGATTTTCACACCGATCTTTGCAATCTCCCGTATCTCCGGCTGGTCTGCACACCGTATCGAGGAGTTGGTAAATAAGGGCAAGATTATCCGTCCGGCGTACAAATTCGTTGGACATCACAAAGAATATATTCCAATCGAGAAGCGTGATTGGTAAGAAACTTACGACAGTTTGCATGTACAAAATGTGCAAACTGTCTTTTTTTATCTGGATTTCATGACAAAAACGGGACTTTCAATCTTGCACTGGAAAGTTGGGTGTGTTAGTATTGCTTGTATAAAATTAGGACGCAATGTATAAGAAAATAGACGAAAGGGACTAAAAGTATATGTGGGTAGCCGATCAGTGGAAAGAATATGAGATTATAGATTGTTCAAAGGGAGAGAAACTGGAGCGATGGGGCGATTATATCCTGCTCCGCCCGGACCCACAGGTGTTGTGGGATCTTCCGAGAAAGAACCCGGCGTGGAAGAAACTAAATGGACATTATCACCGCAGCAACAAGGGTGGTGGAGAATGGGAATTCTTTGATCTGCCGAAGCAGTGGAGTATCAATTACAAGGATCTGACGTTTCATCTGAAACCGTTTACATTTAAGCATACCGGACTTTTTCCAGAGCAGGCAGTGAATTGGGACTGGTTCAGTGAGAAAATACGGAATGCAAATCGTGAGATTAAAGTGCTGAATCTGTTTGCCTATACCGGTGGTGCCACACTGGCAGCAGCGAAGGCAGGTGCCAAGGTCACACATGTTGATGCATCAAAGGGTATGGTGACATGGGGCAAGGAAAATGCAGTAGCTTCCGGCCTGGAGGATGCACCAATCCGCTGGCTGGTCGATGATTGTGTAAAGTTCGTGGAGCGGGAAATCCGCCGTGGCAATCATTATGACGGCATCATCATGGACCCGCCATCTTATGGCAGAGGACCAAAGGGTGAGATCTGGAAGCTGGAGGAGAAAATCCATCCATTTATCGCACTGGCAAGTCAGCTTTTGTCGGATGATCCGTTATTCTTTTTAGTGAATTCGTATACAACCGGATTGGCTCCGGCAGTGCTTACATATATGATTTCAACGGAGGTTGAGAAGAAATTCGGCGGACATGTGGAGTCGCAGGAAATCGGACTTCCGGTGAAAGAGACGGGACTGACCCTTCCTTGTGGAGCATCCGGGCGTTGGAGCGCAGAATAGTTGGAATGCGATGAATGCAATCATTGTGGCGATGGATGGACATATACTGTATAGATAGAGAAAGAAGGAAAAACTGATTGCAGGAGACAGAGAAGACAATTAAACAGGGACAGCCAGCAGGGGAAAAAGAGCATGGCAAACCGCGATATGGACGACAGAACAAATCCAAATCCATTTATATCACGAAGATCGCGATTGTTATATTTACGTTGATCCTGCAGATTCTTTTCTGGGTATTCCTGTATGGAATTGCCAAGAATTACATGTTCTACTGGAAGACACTGGCACTTTTGATTTCGGCAACGGTTGTGCTGTATATCGTGAATAAACCAGAAAACCCCGCGTATAAGCTGACGTGGATTCTGCTTATGATGGTAACGCCGATCTTAGGAGGTGTGCTGTATATCGCGATTGCTGGTAACCGAACCCGTATGAAGTTTATCCGGGAAGCACAGAAGAATCATCTTGATACATTTCAGTATATGCCGAGTGATAAGAGCCGGCAACGGGAGATACGGAAGCTGAGCCAGAGTGCAAGTGTACAGTCAACGTATATTTCCAAGACCGCAGGATATCCGGTGTATAAGAATACAGTAGTGCGTTATTTCCCACTTGGCGAGGATAATTTTGTGAAGCTTGTGGAAGAATTAAACAATGCAAAGCATTTTATATTTATGGAGTATTTCATTATCAAGCAGGGTGAGATGTGGGATACAATCTTAGAGATCATGGAACGTAAGGCAAAAGAGGGCGTGGATGTGCGCCTGATCTATGATGATTTTGGTTGTTCCATGTGGATTCCATCCCGCTTCATCAAGGATATGAGGGAGAAGGGAATCAAGGTTGCAGCCTTTAATCCGATCGGACCGTTTTTTAATCTGCGACAGAATAACCGTGACCACCGAAAGATTACTGTTATAGATGGTTATGTCGGATTTACCGGCGGTATCAATCTGGCAGATGAATATATCAACAGAAAATCGCGGTTTGGACATTGGAAGGATACCGGTATCATGCTGAAAGGCGAGGCAGTCTGGAATCTGACTCTGATGTTTTTGCAGACGTGGCTTATGCTGACTGGAGAGAAGGATGATTATTCGTCGTATTCACCGGAGAAATATCAGGATATGGCATTCTTTTCAGATGGATATATCCAGCCATATGGTGATACACCTGTGGATAATGAGATTGTCGGAGAGAATATCTATCTGAATATGATTAATAAGGCAAAGCATTATGTCTATATCACTACGCCGTATCTGATTATTGACAATGAGATGGTAACGGCGCTGACACTTGCGGCGAAAAGTGGGATTGACGTGCGCATCATTACACCGGGTATCCCGGATAAAAAGCTTGTATACCTGGTTACCCAGTCATATTACTACCAGCTGATTGAAGCAGGTGTGCGTATCTTCCAGTACACGCCGGGGTTTGTTCATGCGAAAACAGTTGTTGCGGATGATAAGGTGGCAACAGTTGGCACAATTAATTTCGATTACCGGAGCTTGTATCTGCATTTTGAATGTGGTGTGTGGATGTTTAATTGCAGCTCGATCTATGAGATTAAAGAAGATTATATGGATACACTGGCAAAATGTGATGAGGTGACAAAGGAGAAGATTCGGGAGACGAGCCGCCTAAAGCTGTTCGGACAGAGTCTGCTCCGGTTAGTAGCCCCGTTGATGTAGCTGTGAAGAAAGAAGGAACGTTATGCAACAAAGAGGAAAAAAAGGAAATACCGATGATCTGCTTGCAACAAGCTTCAAGGAGCTTCTATGCAAGGTGCCAATGGAAAAGATTACGATCAAAGATATCACAGACAAGGCGGGGGTGATCCGACCGACATTTTACAATCATTTCGCAGACAAATATGCGTTGCTTGAATACATTGTACGTCATGATCTGCTTGAACCGATCAAACCGCTCTTGTTGAATGATATGATACAGGAAGGTCTGACACTGCTTTTTTCAAGCATGCAGAATGAGCGTGCGTTTTATGAGCGCGCGGTATGCATCGACGGACAGAACTCATTTGAGAGCATTGCGCGAAGTGAGGTGTCGAAGCTTCTGCTGGAGATCATCGATCAGAAAAAACAGGGCAAAAGCCACAAATACGCATGGCTTGATCGCCAGATTATTGCCGAATACTATGCGAATTCCATGTGTTATGTTGCGATTGCGTGGATTAAACGTGATTACATGATTTCACCGAAGGATCTGTCGGAGGTTTACAAATATCTGACAAAGTCTTCGATGATGGATGTCTTAAATGAACTGGTATGACCTATACATCAAAACAATGATTGTATAGAAAAGCAGACACATTTCAATCTGTGTATATAATGCGAATACACTAGTGCGGGATTGGATATTCAATATATTCAATCCTTTTTTTATTATAGGGATGCAATGAAGATGAGAAACAACAAGAAAGAAAACAAGAAAGAAAACAAGAAAGAAAGGTGGATGACTCGTGATTCATTTTGGCAAATGGGTAGTGAAGTACAAAGCACTGATTCTGGTGATTGCGGTTCTGCTGTTAATCCCGTCAGCGTTTGGATATTTTCACACTCGTGTAAACTATGACATTTTAAATTATCTTCCGGATGATATCGAGACGATGAAAGGTCAGGATATTATGGTGGATGAATTTGGTACCGGTGCATTTTCCATGTGCGTGGTAGAAGGTATGTCAAACAAAGACATATCAGCCATGCGAGAGGAAATGTGTAAGGTCGAGGGTGTCAAGGATGTTTTATGGTATGACTCCTTTATGGATTTATCTGTCCCGATCGATTTGCTTCCGGATAGCATTCAGGAGGTATTTGTAAATAAGGATGCAGATTCTACAATCATGTTTGTGTTGTATCCGAATTCCATTTCTGCAGATGAGACAATGGACGCTATCGAGAGTCTGCGTAAGGTTATGGACAAGCAGTGCTTCCTCTCCGGTATGTCTGCGGTCGTTACAGATACAAAGAACCTCTCCAACAAAGAGACACCGATTTACGTGTTGATTGCAGTTGTTCTTTCAACGATTGTTCTGGCACTTGCGATGGATTCTGCTATCATACCGGTATTCTTTTTGTTGAGTATCGGTATGGCGATTATTTATAATTTGGGTACAAATGTCTTTAAGGGGGAAATCTCCTATGTAACACAGGCTTTGGCAGCAGTTTTGCAGTTGGGTGTTACGATGGATTACTCGATTTTCCTGTGGCATAGCTACGAAGAAAAGCAGCAGGTATATCCGGGTGATAAAAATCGTGCAATGGCACATGCGATTTCCAACACGATTTCATCAGTTGTCGGTAGTTCCATCACGACTGTGGCAGGATTCGTCGCACTTTGCTTTATGAGCTTCACGCTTGGTATGGATCTTGGTGTGGTTATGGCAAAGGGCGTTATATTTGGAGTTATCTGTTGTGTAACGGTATTGCCGGCTATGATTTTGATTTTTGATAAGGCGATTGAAAAGACAAAGCATAAGGTTATTTTGCCGGATTTGTCCGGAATATCAAAATGGGTAGTAAATCATTTCTACATATTTATTATCCTGTTCTTTATCCTGATTGGCCCAGCCGTTTATGGATATACACATAATACCGTATATTATGATCTGGCAGGTACACTGCCGAAGAGCTTGGAGAGTATCACAGCGAACGACAAGCTGGAAGAGCAGTATCACATGGGTGCAACTCACATGGTACTTTTAAATAAGGATACCTCAACCAAGGATGTTGTAAAGATGACAAAAGAGATGGAACAGGTTGACGGCGTCAAAGCGGCACTGAGTCTGGACAGCGTGATTGGAACGACAATTCCAAAGTCTATGCTTCCGAGTGATATTGTAGATGTATTTGAGAGCGGCGACTATAAGATGATGTTGATCATGTCTGAGTATGCGGTTGCTTCGGATGAGGTCAATGCACAGTGTGATGCATTAAAGAAGATTGTAAAGGAATATGATGAGACCGGTATGCTGATTGGTGAAGCTCCTTGCACAAAGGATTTGATTGATATTACCGATGAGGACTTCAAGATGGTAAGTGCCGTATCTATCGGTGTTATTTTCATCATTATTGCACTTGTATTCAAATCCATTACGCTTCCGGTTATATTGGTATCTGTCATCGAGTTTGCGATTTTCATCAATATGGGTATTCCTACGTACACCAAGACGACACTTCCGTTTATTGCATCAATTGTAATCGGAACGATACAGCTTGGCGCAACGGTTGATTATGCGATTTTGATGACAAACAAATATAAGCGTGCAAGAAATCATGGCGCCGAAAAGAAAGAGGCTGTGATCGAGGCGATGCGGGGTTCTGTGCAGTCGGTTGTTGTCAGTGCGTTGAGCTTCTTCGCAGCGACATTCGGTGTCGGACTTTATTCGAACATTGATATGATCAGCTCCCTGTGTACATTGATGGCACGTGGCGCGTTGATCAGTATGGCTGTTGTCATTCTGCTGTTGCCAACGATGTTTATGATTTTTGATAAGGTCATCATTCATACAAGCGTTGGTTTTCGAAACAAAGAAAAACAGATCGAACAGTAATCAGGTTGGAAAGCATTTCGAAAGGAGAATACGTTATGAAGCGTTTAAATAAGAAAGAATGGAAGAAAACGACAAAGTATATCGCAGGTTCTGCCGGAGCTGTTTCACTGGCAGTGGTTTCCTGCGTAGCCGGAATCACAGGCAGTACAGATGTGACAAAGTATGACAAGGAATACCTTGCCGGAGATGATAAGGCAAGCGATACCGACGCAACGACAGTCATGAATACGGATGAGCTTGCAGATACACTCGCTGAAAATGTAAATATGACGGAGAAGGATGTTGACAAGGACGAGACCGTTTATGTATTTGCAAAGGCAAATGGTGATGTCGATAATATCTTAGTCAATGAAACATTGAAGAACCGTGACAAGAGTGACAAGATTGAAGATACAACAGATCTGAAGGATATTGTAAACGTTAAGGGCGATGAGACATTTACACAGAACGGAAACAAGGTAACCTGGGATGCTGCCGGAAATGAGATCAGCTATCAGGGTACAACAGACAAGGAGCTTCCGGTCTCTGTAAAGGCAACTTACTATCTGGATGGAAATGAGATCTCTCCAGAAGACCTGGCAGGTAAGAGTGGTAAGGTAAAGATTCGTCTGGATTATACAAGCAACGAAACAGTAACGAAGGAAGTAAATGGCAAGGATGAGGACATCTCCGTACCATTCGTTGCAGTATCTGGTATGGTATTGGGTGACAACTTCACAAACATTCAGGTTACAAATGGTAAATACCTCGCGCAGGGCGAGAGCAATATCGTTGTCGGTTATGCAATCCCTGGACTGGATGATGGGGTAAAGGATGCAGCCGCAGATCTGGATACAGAGATTCCGGAATATGTAGAGGTGAGTGCGGATGTGACAGACTTCTCACTGGATATGACAGTGACATTGCTTGTCAATGGCTCTGAGATGAACTTCTCCGGTGGCGTGGATCTGACAGAGCTTGATAAGCTGACAGACAGCCTGAGCAGCGCCGGTGATCAGTTGGCAGATGGTTCGGGTGAGCTTTCCGATGGAGCAACACAGGTATCTGATGGCGCTGGAACATTGGCAGATAAGATGGGTGATCTGACATCCGGTGCCGGAAGCCTGAAGGCAGGTATGGAAAGCCTGTCAAGTTCCTCTGGTGATCTTTCGAATGGCGTCAGTGTAATCAACCAGAGTGCACAGGCAATCGCAGCAGGTGTCAATACACTGGATACAGCTGTTAACACAAAGATGACAGAAGAAGAGCAGACGGTTGTTGCAAAGCAGGCAGCTTCGCAGGTATCTGCAAGCGTGGAAGCACAGTTTGCAGCAGGCACTGACACATACAATTATATCTACAATTCAGCGGTAAGTAATTACACAAACAGCATGAACAATGCAACTGAAACTTTGTATCAGCAGTATAAAGCAACTATGTATGATACAATGGTGCAGTCAGCTATGGCAGGTAAAGCTGCTCTTGCAGCGCAGAGCGCATCACAGACGGCAGCAGCGGGAGCGCTTCAGGCAGGTAAGACACAGGAAGAGGCACAGGCAGCAGGAGCCATCGCTTTTGCACAGGCATATCAGGCGTATATGGCAAGCACAGATAATCAGGCGGCGGTTGCCAGTGAGGTTGATGCACAGTTGAAACAGTTGGCACAATCAACAACTTCTGGTCTTGTTGATGGCGGCAGCGCAGCCATCGGTCAGTCCGTGGTAGATGCATGTAAGTCTGCAGCCACACAGGCAGCTTCGCAGGCAGCCGGGCAGGCAGCCGTGCAGGGCGCTGAGACAGCAAAGGCAACAATCGCTTCCCAGATCGAAGCAACACAGGCAAATGGTTATAGCTTAGTAAGCGGAGCAAATGCTTTGGCACAGGGAACATCGACTCTGGCAGGTTCAATCCCGGCTCTGAAGAATGGTATCAGCCAGTTGGTAAGCGGAGCAAATGCATTGGCAAGTGGTGCCGGACAGTTGAAGGATGGCGCTGTGACACTTGCAGATGGTGCATCACAGGTAGCAGATGGCGCAGGCACTTTGAATGAGAGTCTTGTAACTTTGAACAATGAGGCAATCAAGAAGATGATCAGCGCATATAACGGCGATGTGAAGGATTCTGTTGAGAGACTGCAGGCAGCGATGGAAGCTGCAACTGAGTATGACAGCTTCGGCGGAAAGTCAGATAACACAGCTGGTGTGACAAAATTCATTATCAAGACAGCAGCTATATCTGCTGAGTAATATACATTGGTTTCATAAACCAATCTTCTCCCCCGCAAAACGCGTCGGCATAAGCCGGCGCGTTTTCTTGTATTGTGCGCCTAGCGGCGCACGTTTCTAACGCAATGTCATTAACTTAGCAGTAAAACAATAACGTATTTGTCTAATTAT